>NZ_JBLTIM010000004.1:0-65560 GCF_055362665.1 Lactobacillus fornicalis | reverse complement strand
ACAAACTATTTTACGGTCTCCGCCTTTAGGTATAAACGTAATTTACTTATCGAATCCATACGTTATTTATCCTTTATTCAGAGCCTATTGAATCCCTAGATAGGTTCTCCTCCTTTCTATAAAGAAACGAGTTTAATTGCTTTTAATACCCCAGAAGCGACATTCAGAATGAGTGTCGTTTTTCTTTTTAATTGCTTATATTTGTAATATTTTATAAATATAGTATGATAAAAATACAGATTAGAAATAGGAGAGGTCTATTATTTTCTTTAAAAAAGCAGCACAAATTGCTGCTACTTCTGCATTTTTATTGTTTTTTAATTCAAGGGTAGTGTTTGCAGAAACAACAAGTTTAACTGAAAGTATAAAAAATCAAACACTTACTGCTAATAGAAAGATTTATGCCAAAGTCGATGGTGATGAAGATTTTCAACTAGTTCATCAAGATAGAGCAACTCTAACTTATGATGAAAAGGTTTCAATCGAGAACAACCAAAGAAAATTTACTTTGGATAAAGAAGTTAGTTCTGAGTGGCCTAATTACACTATGCCTAAAAAAGAAGGGTATACAGCATTCTTAACAGATGAAACTGGTCAAAAAGAAGAAAAATTAGCTGATGGAATTATTCCAAAATCTGAAGTTACGTTAACTAGTCTTGATAATACTAATTTGGATAGGAATTATTATATTATTTACTATCCTGATGAACGCACTCTCTCAGTTGAGTATATTGATAAAACTACTAATGAGATTTTATCCAAAGATAGTTATTCTGGAAAGTCAGGGGAAAAAATAACTTTAAATATTGTTAATCCTGATAAAAACAAATATTCAATCGATAATAATATAATTCCTAGTTCTTATACATTTACAGGTGATTCTAATCAACAGGTTAAGATTTATTTAAAAGATAAAAATAGCAACTCCAAAAAAGAAGAGGAGAAAAGAAATAAAATAACCAGTCCAAATATAAATCTTAAAGAAAATCCCAAAACAAATGGAAGTTTACCTGATACCTATCTAAATGATGATGACAAGGCGATAAGCTTGTATACTATGCCGAACAGAAAAAAGGCAGTGATGAAAAATAAGAAGAACAAGAGGAATTCATCATTTAAAAAAGCTGAACTTAATTTTAACCAGTGTTCTTTAATAGTACTAGGGACTGTAATAATTATTTCTTCATTTTTCATTTGTAAAATAAAATTAAAGTCAGAAGTCTAGTTACCAAACTAGACTTTTTTAGTAAAAATCAACTTTTTTCGAGTATATATACTTGAAAGAAGGAATGAGAATGACTATTAAAGAATTTTTACTGAGATTAAAGCTTGAAAGGGGAATTGGATATCAAAAGTCCTTAGCAATTTTGACTAAGCTTACTAGTTTATCTGCTGTAAACTTGGCCGATTTAGAAACTTTGCCCGAACAAATAAAGGAATTAGCAATTAAGGCCTATTCTAATCCTAAGCATCCCCATACCATTGATTTACTTACCAAGCAGTGTAAGATTATCAGCTTTTTTGATAAAGAATACCCGGATAAATTGCGCCAAATTTATAGGCCGCCGTTACTTTTATTTGCTAAAGGGGATATTTCTCTGCTAAAAAAGCCAATCACAACAATTGTAGGAGCTCGGCAAGCAGGCTCATATACTCAGCAAGCTTTAGATGCCTGGGTGCCACGTTTAAGTCAAGATTACGTAATTGCTTCTGGTTTGGCAAAGGGAGCAGATCGTTTTGCTCATGAAACAGCTTTAAAGTATCATGGTAAAACAATTGCCGTAGTTGGTAATGGATTAAATCACTTTTATCCTAAAGAAAACCAACTTTTACAGCTGGAAATTATAAAACATGGCTTACTGATAAGTGAGTATCTTCCTGACACGCCACCACGACCTTTTCGTTTTCCAGAACGTAATCGTATTCTGGCAGGTTTAAGCGACAATGTGATTGTAACTGAAGCAAAAAGCGAGTCGGGTTCATTAATTACTGCTAATTATGCATTGTATGAAAATCGCAATATTTTTGCCTTGCCGGGATCAGTCTTTTCACCATTATCACAAGGCCCAAATGAACTTATTAAAGCAGGGGCGTGTCCACTATTAAATCTTGAAACTTTTTATGATAATATACATTGATTTAACTAATGTAAATAAATTATTATTTTTAATAGCTTAATATAGTTGATTTTTTTCTACTATATATTAAGCTAGATACTGAAACAACATATTATTTGACAATCTGAAAAAGCTACTTTATCCTTAAGCATGATTTTTACAGATTAAGAAAGGGGCATTTGATGCCTACTAGAAAGAAAAATTTAGTTATTGTCGAATCTCCTGCAAAGGCAAAGACAATTGAAAAATATCTTGGGCGCTCTTACCATGTTATTGCGTCTAAGGGACATATTAGAGATTTACCTAAATCGCAAATGGGTGTTGATATCGAACATGATTATCAACCTAAATATATTTCGATTCGTGGTAAAGGCGAAACAATTAAAGAATTAAAAAAAGAGGCCAAAAAAGCAAAATTTGTATATTTAGCATCCGACCCCGATCGTGAAGGGGAAGCAATTGCTTGGCACGTCGCTCATATTTTAGATTTGAATGATGGTCAAAAGCATCGCGTTACTTTTCACGAAGTTACTAAAGATGCGGTAAAAAATGCTTTTAAAAATCCAAGAATGATTGATATGGACACAGTTGATGCCCAACAAGCTCGTAGAGTTTTGGATCGTCTTGTGGGTTATTCTTTGAGTCCGATTTTGTGGGCCAAGGTAAAAAAGGGATTATCTGCTGGACGTGTTCAATCAGTTGCTTTAAAACTAGTTTTAGACCGTGAACAAGAAATTAAAGACTTTAAGCCTGAAGAATACTGGACTATTGATGCCGAATTTACAAAAGGCAGAAAGAAGTTTCAAGCAAGTTTCTATGGCTTGGACGGTAAAAAGACTGAACTTCCTAATAATGAAGCAGTTCAAGCAGTTTTAAAGAAAATAGACAAAAACAAGCCATTTACTGTTGAAACTGTAGTTAAAAAGGAACGTAAGCGTCAAGCCCCAGCTCCATTTACAACTTCTACTTTGCAACAAGAAGCTAACAAGCGTTTAGGCTATCGAACTAGAAGAACAATGTCGATTGCTCAACAACTTTATGAAGGTATTAGTCTTGGGAAAGAAGGAACGGTTGGGTTAATTACTTATATGCGTACTGACTCTAAGCGTACCTCACCAGTTGCTCAAGCAGAAGCAAGTAAGTTTTTAACTGAAACTTTTGGGGCAGAATTTGCTTCAAAAAGCGCACGACATTTCAAAAACCAAGAAGATGCTCAAGATGCTCACGAAGCTATTCGACCAACTAGTATTTACCGTACCCCAGAATCACTTAAAAGAAGTTTGACAAGCGAACAATTTAAACTTTATAAGTTAATTTGGTCAAGATTTGCGGCTAGTGAAATGACACCAGCTGTTTTTGATACAGTTCGTGCAGATATTGTCCAAAATGGAGTAATGTATCGGACAACTGGATCTAAGATGAAGTTTGCTGGATTTACGAAGGTTTATGATGCAGGTAGTGATAAGAGTGTAGAATTACCAGATCTTGCAGAAGGTGACAATGTTAAACTTTCTAAGCAAGACAATAAGCAACACTTTACCTTGCCACCAGCTCGGTATACTGAAGCTAGTTTAGTTCATGCTCTTGAAGAAAATGGAGTTGGACGCCCTTCAACATACGCACCAACAATTGATACAATTCAAAGACGCTACTAC
Source organism: Lactobacillus fornicalis (assembly GCF_055362665.1). Taxonomy (NCBI): domain Bacteria; kingdom Bacillati; phylum Bacillota; class Bacilli; order Lactobacillales; family Lactobacillaceae; genus Lactobacillus; species Lactobacillus fornicalis. The sequence goes on along the minus strand of NZ_JBLTIM010000004.1, from coordinate 61,788 downwards.
GTTAAGCTTGAAGGACGCTCAATTGTACCGACTGAATTAGGTGAGATTGTTAATAATTTGGTTGGTAAATTTTTCCCTGATATTGTTAACGTTGACTTTACTGCTCAATTAGAAAATGACCTAGACCATGTTGAAGAAGGTAAGAAAAACTGGGTTAAGGTTGTTGATGAATACTACAAGCCATTTTCTAAAGAGCTTGAAAAGGCAGATAGCGAAATTGAAAAGGTTCAAATCAAAGATGAACCAGCTGGTTTTAATTGTGATATTTGTGGAGCGCCAATGGTTATTAAAATGGGACGTTATGGCAAGTTTTATGCTTGTTCACGTTTCCCAGATTGTCGAAACACTAAAGCAATCGTCAAAGAAATTGGTGTAGTTTGTCCTAAGTGTGGCAAAGGTCAAATTGTAGAAAAGAAATCAAAACGTGGACGTAAGTTCTTTGGATGTAGTAATTATCCGGACTGTGACTTTGTTTCATGGGATAAACCAGTTGGACGTGATTGTCCAAATGATGGTCATTTCTTAGTAGAGAAGAAAACAAAAAAAGGACTTGTTGTTCAATGTCCAAATGGTGACTACAAGGAAGAACGTGAAGAAAGCGAAAATTCTAAATAAAAGTTAAATCTTTGACATTGTGAGATAATATCATCAGAAGTATTGTTAATTGATGATATTATTTTTTTATCAATATAAATTAGGATAAGGATGAAATAAATGACGCAAAAAGTTACTGTAATTGGTGGTGGACTTGCTGGTAGTGAAGCTAGTTATCAATTAGCGAAAAGAGGAGTTGAAGTTCACCTCTATGAAATGCGCCCAATTAAAATGACACCTGCTCATGAAACGGGGAATTTGGCAGAATTAGTATGTACGAACTCAATGAGAAGTGATCAATTGACTAATGCTGTGGGACTTTTAAAAGAAGAAATGCGCCGTCTTGACTCACTTGTTTTAAGGGCTGCTGATGCTACCAAGGTCCCAGCTGGAGGTGCTTTAGCTGTCGACCGTGAATTATTTAGTAAGTATATTACCGACGAATTAGCCAAATTTGATAATTTACATCTTCATCATGAAGAAATTACTAAAATCCCGAATGATGGTATTACTATTATTGCAACAGGGCCATTAACTAGTGATGATTTAGCTAAACAAATTCAAGAATTTTCTGGCACAAGTAGCTTACACTTCTTTGATGCTGCTGCACCGATTGTTGCTAGTGATTCAATAAATATGGATATTGTTTACAAAAAATCACGCTATGATCGTGGAGAAGCCGCTTATTTGAATTGTCCAATGGATAAGCAACAATTTACTAGATTTTGGGAAGAATTAGTTAAGGCGGATACTGCTGAACTTCATGGCTTTGAAAAGGATGAAGTTTTTGAAGGTTGTATGCCAATTGAAGTTATGGCTGCTCGTGGAGAAAAAACTATGCTCTTTGGTCCGCTCAAGCCAGTTGGACTTGAAGACCCTAAGACTGGTAAAACTCCATATGCAGTTGTTCAGTTGCGCCAAGATAATGCAGCTTCTTCAATGTATAATTTAGTTGGTTTTCAAACTCATCTAAAATATGGTGAACAAAAGCGGGTCTTTTCGATGATTCCAGGCCTAGAAAATGCTCGTTTTGTTCGTTATGGTAAGATGCACAGAAATACTTATATGGCATCTCCAGATGTATTGAATGCAACTTATGAAGCTAAAAAACAAGCAGGTCTCTTTTTTGCTGGTCAAATGACTGGAGTTGAAGGTTATGTTGAAAGCGCAGGTAGTGGATTAGTCGCTGGGATTAATGCAAGTCGTTTAGCAAGAGGACTAGATTTAGCAACTTTTCCAGTTGAAACAGCATTAGGATCAATGGCTAATTATATAACTACAACTAGCTCTAAACATTTCCAACCAATGAATGCGAGTTTCAGTTTGATTCCGCCACTTGAAAAGAAAATTCGCAACAAGCGCGAACGTAAGCAAATGATTTCTGAACGTGGTTTAGAAAAGTTAGCAGAATTTGCGGAAGAAATGAAGATTAATGACTAAGAAGTCACTACTTGAACAATTTAAAGATTATTTAGCATATGAACGAGGTTATTCCAACTTAACTTTGACAGCTTACATAAATGATTTAAAGCAGGCTGAGGACTTTTGGAAAAATAACGGTGGTTTTAATGGCTTTGAGCAAGTTTCTAGTAGAGATGTTGAAATTTTTATTACCTCCCTCGCTAGTGCCGGCTTATCACAAGCCAGTCAAGCACGAAAACTGTCGTCTTTGAAATCTCTTTATAAGTTTTTAACGCGACGAAATTTGGTTGCGGTTGATCCGACCCAAACTGTAAGTATTCATCGCAAAAGTAAAAAACTACCAGAATTTTTCTATGAACCTGAAATAAAAAAAGTGTTAGATTCTCTTTCTGCTTCTGATAAGTTTACTGTTCGTAATAAGGCAATGTTTGAACTGTTTTATGCGACAGGGATGCGGGTTAGCGAAGTTAGTAATTTAACCTTGCAGCAAGTTGATTTTGATGTTCAGATGATTTTAGTTCATGGGAAAGGTAATAAAGATCGTTACGTTCCATTTGGTGATTATGCAAAGGCTAGTCTTTTACGTTATCTGAATGAAGCTAGAAGTTTATTTAATCCTGATGAAAATAATCATTTTGTCTTTTTAGACAATCGAGGACATCAGTTAACTAGTCGTGGAATTGAATACATTATGCGAAAAGTCTTCCAAAAAGGTGGACTTAGTGCCAATGTGCATCCCCATGAATTACGGCATACTTTTGCTACTCAAATGTTGAATAATGGAGCCGATTTACGAAGTGTTCAAGAATTATTAGGCCATGAATCTTTGTCAACTACTCAAATCTATACCCATGTAACAATGGAACGTCTGCAGAAAGATTATGAAAAGTTTTTCCCACGTAATGAAGGAAAGGATTAGTTATGACAACAATTGTTAGTGTAAAACATAATGGTAAGACCGCTATTGCTGGTGACGGCCAAGTTACCTTAGGTGAAAAGTATATTTCTAAAAAATCAGCTAAGAAAATTCGGCGAATTTATAACAATCAAGTTGTAATTGGATTTGCTGGAGGTGTGGCTGATGCAGTTAGCTTAGAAGAAATGCTTGAAGGAAAACTTGAAAGCTATTCAGGCGATTTGCGTCGTGCAGCCGTTGAAATGGCGCAATCATGGCGTAAGGATCCCACTTTGCAAAAATTGCAAGCAATGTTAATTGCTTTTAATGATAAGGACTTACTCTTGATTTCTGGTAATGGTGAAGTTTTAGAACCAGATGAAAATGTAGTCGCAATTGGATCTGGTGGCTATTTTGCACAAGCAGCAGCCGTAGCTATGACTCGTCATGCTAAAGACATGGATGCTAGTGAAATTGCTAAAGAAGCAGTAGGAATTGCGGCAGATATTGATGTCTTTACTGATCATGAAATTATTACAGATGAAATAGGTGATTAGATGTCCATTAAAACACCAAAAGAAATAGTACGTTTATTAAATGAATATATTATTGGTCAAAATGAAGCCAAACGAGCAGTAGCAATTGCGCTTTATAATCGTTATCGTCGCTTGCAATTGCCTAAGTCTTTGCAACAGGATATTACTCCTAAAAATATGTTAATGGCTGGTCCAACTGGTGTAGGTAAAACAGAAATTGCTCGTCGTCTAGCAAAAATTGTGGATGCACCTTTTGTTAAAGTAGAAGCTACTAAGTTTACTGAAGTAGGTTATGTTGGTCGCGATGTTGAATCAATGGTTCGCGATTTAGTAACTGAAGCTGTCCGCATGGAAGAAAAAGAGCAATTTAAGCGTGTTAAGGCCGATGCTACTAAAGAAGCCAACAAAACTTTGGTTCGTTTGTTAGTACCTGGTATTAAACATGAAAATCGTGAAAACCAAATGCAACAAATGATGCAAATGTTAATGGGTTCACAACAAGCTGAGCAGCCTCAAGAAGAAGTTACCGATGATATTAGAAATCAACGATTAAGTGTTGCAGAACAACTCAATAAAGGCTTGCTTGAAGATCGTCAAGTTACTATTGAAGTTGAACAAGCTCCTAAAGTTAACCCGATGGGCGATATGATGGGGCAAATGGGAATGGATATGAATTCTCTCTTAGGTGATATGATGCCTAAGAAGAAAGTTAAGCGTACGCTTGCTGTGCGAGATGCTCGAGAAGTGTTAATTCAAGAGCAATCTCGTAAGATGGTTGACTACGATACCATTTACCAAAAGGCAATCGAACGGACCAGTCAAAATGGTATTATTTTTATTGATGAAATTGATAAAATTACTGGTAAAAGTAAAGATGCTGGCCAAGTTTCTCGTGAAGGAGTTCAACGAGACGTTTTGCCAATTGTTGAAGGTTCGACAGTACAAACGAAATATGGCCCTGTTTCAACAGATCATATCCTCTTTATTGCTGCAGGGGCATTTGCTGAAAGTAAACCTAGCGATTTAATTCCTGAATTGCAAGGCCGCTTCCCAATTAGGGTAGAACTTAATGCTTTAACAAAGGCTGACTTTGTATCAATCTTAAAAGATCCTGAAAACTCATTGCTCAAGCAGTATATTGCTTTGCTTGAAGCTGATGGCGTTAAGTTAATCTTTACTCAGGAAGCAATTGATAAAATTGCTGAAATCGCTTATGACGTTAACCAAGGAACAGATAATATTGGGGCGCGTCGTTTAGCGACAATTTTAGAAAAATTGCTTGAAGATGTTCTTTATGAAGGTCCAGATATGGAGATGGGTGAAATAACTATCACTCAAGCTTACGTAGAAGAAAAACTTAGTGATATAATTATGAATAAGGATTTAACTAAATTTATTCTATAAAGGACTTCATAAAATGGAATATGAAATTAAGAATCAATTTTTAAACGTAAAAATTAATAGTCGGGGTGCTGAACTAACTTCAGTAAAAAGTGTAAATTCAGATACCGAGTTTCTTTGGCAAGCTGATCCAGAAGTTTGGAATCGTCATGCACCAATTTTGTTTCCAATTGTTGGTCGCTTAAAAAATGATACTTATCAATATCAAGGTAAAAGCTATCAACTTAGTCAACATGGCTTTGCTAGAGATAAAGAATTTAAGTTGCTAAGTCAAGAAAGCGATGCAATTAGTTTAGTTTTGCGTGATGATGAAGCTAGTTTAAAGGAATATCCATTTCATTTTGAGCTGGTAATTACATACCGATTACTTAATAATTTATTGATTGAGAATTTAAGTGTTAAAAACCCTGCTAATGAAGAAATGTTCTTCTCAATTGGCTGTCACCCAGGGTTTAATGTGCCGGTTAATAATCAAATTAAGAAAAGCAATTATTATTTACAGATGTTACCATCTAAAGATCATATTCGCATCCCTCTTAATAAAGAAACAGGCTTACATGATTGGGCAAAACGGACAATTGCAGCAACAGATACCCCGATTGAATTAACTGATGACTTATTTAAACATGATGCTTTAATTTTCCAACTTAAAGGAGAAACTAAAGTATCATTACGTAGTGAAAAAACAAGCTATCATGTTAATGTAACAACTGAAGATAGTCCATTTATTGGTGTTTGGTCACAATATCCTAAAACAGCAGATTATGTTTGCATTGAACCATGGTGGGGTCTTTGCGACGATGTGAATGCTGATGGTGATATTAGTAAAAAGCGTGGAATTATCAAACTTGGTCCAAATGAAGAATGGACAGGTAAGATTACGATAGCCTTGCATGATTAAATGGCTATTTTAAAAGACACTAGACAAAAAAACGTCTAGTGTCTTTTTTTAGATTTTTAATTATAAATTTATTTATTTTTTAACCAATAATAAATTCCAAAAGGTATAATGTTTTCCGTCCCATTTTTTAAGCGAATAATATTTGCTTTGTGGCGATTAAAAATCAAAATTAACAAGACAAACATCATGCTGCTTAGATATGGATCATGGAATAAAAAACTAAAAATAAAGAATAATGTAATGCATAGCATTGCCGTAAGTGACATAATACTTGTAATAAATAGCATAGGAAAGAAAATACCAGCACAGACGCAAAAGAATGCTAAATTATAGCCTAAAATAAAACCTGCTGTTGTAGCAACTGCTTTTCCACCTTTGAAGCCCAGAAAGATTGAAAAAGTATGCCCCAAAATAGCTACCATTCCAAAAACTATTCCTAATGGGTGTGGCCCGAGGTGAAAGATTGCTGGCAAGAGTGTTGCTAAAGTTCCTTTCAAAACATCAACTAATAAAACACTCATTCCAGCAACTGGTCCGAAAGTTCTAAAAGTATTAGTTGACCCAGGGTTTCCTGAGCCTAGTGTGCGAATATCTTTATGAAAAAAAACTTTTCCAACTATCACGCCAGTAGGGAATGAACCTAAGAGATATGCTAAAATAAGTAATAGTGCAATTTTAATTGTTAACATTTTCAAACCTCACTTAAAATCTATGTGTTATTGTAACAAAGATTATAATAGTGTGGCAGAAAAAATTTATTGGAGGGAAATAGCTTGGTAAAAGCAAATAGTTATGATGATTCCTCAATCCAGATTTTGCACGGGCTAGAAGCAGTTCGTAAAAGACCTGGAATGTATATCGGTTCTACCGATATCAAAGGTATTAACCAGCTAGTTTATGAAATTGTCGATAACAGTGTCGATGAAGCGATGGCTGGTTATGGTAAAGAAATTAACGTAACCATTCATGAAGATAACAGCATCACTGTTCAAGATTTTGGGCGAGGAATGCCAACTGGGATGCATGAATCGGGAATTCCAACAATTGAGGTTATCTTTACAGTTTTGCATGCTGGTGGGAAGTTTACTGAAAAGAACTATAAAACTTCAGGGGGTCTTCATGGGGTTGGTTCTAGTGTTGTTAATGCTTTGTCTTCGTACTTAAAGGTCCGTGTTGTACGTGGTGGACAAGCCTATGAAGAAGAATTTCATGATGGTGGAAAGCCAATCGGTAGTTTAAAACATTTAGGTAAAACTAACGATAAAACTGGAACAACAATTACTTTCAAGCCTGATGAACGGGTCTTTTCAACAACAAAATATAAATACGAAACTATTGAAGAACGAATTCGTGAATCAGCTTTCCTACTTAAAGGGGTCAAGTTTACTTTAAAAGATGAACGGACACCTAATCATTATGAAGAATTTCTCTATACTGATGGGATAAAATCTTTTGTTTCTTATCTTAATGAAGGAAAAGATACATTTGGGGATGTTTTTTATTTTGAAGGAAAGCAAGACTCAATAGAGATTGAATTTTCTGGACAATATAATGATGGTTATTCAGAAAACTTTGTTTCTTTTGTAAATAACGTTCGTACCATTGATGGGGGTTCTCATGAAATGGGAGCCCGTTCAGGCTTTACTCGTGCTTTTAACGACTATGCCAAAAAGCAAGGCTTACTCAAAGAAAAGGAAAAAAATATTGAAGGTAGTGACTATCGTGAAGGATTGAGTGCTGTTCTTTCAATAAAAGTTCCGGAAGAATTGCTTGAATTTGAAGGTCAAACTAAGGGTAAATTAGGTACTCCACAGGCTAGAAGTGCTGTAGATGCTTTAGTTTATGAAAAGATGAGCTACTATTTACTTGAAAATGGTGAATTTGCGCAGACTTTAGTTAAGAAGGCTCAAAAGGCACGGGATGCTCGTGAAGCTGCCAAAAAAGCTCGGGATGAAAGCCGTAATGGTAAAAAGCGTCGTAAAAAAGAGCTATTATCAGGAAAATTAACTCCAGCTCAATCACGTAATCCCAAGAAGAATGAATTGTTCTTAGTCGAAGGTGATTCTGCCGGAGGCTCTGCTAAGCAAGGCCGTGATCGAAAGTTCCAAGCAATTTTACCTTTACGTGGTAAGGTTCTGAATACTCAAAAAGCAAAACTTCAAGATATCTTCAAAAATGAAGAAATCAATACAATGATTCATACAATTGGAGCTGGTGTTGGAACTGAATTTAAGATTGATGATGCAAATTATGACAAAATTATCATCATGACTGACGCCGACGACGATGGAGCCCATATTCAAATTCTGCTTTTGACTTTCTTTTATCGTTATATGCGACCAATGGTTGAGGCAGGGCGAGTTTACATTGCTTTACCTCCACTTTATCGCTTACAAAAAGGTAATGGAGCAAAGGCTAAAATTGAATATGCTTGGACAGATGAAGAATTAGAACGTGATGAAAAAGCTATGGGTAAAGGCTATAGTTTGCAACGTTTCAAAGGTTTAGGGGAAATGAATGCTGATCAACTTTGGCAAACAACTATGAACCCTGAATCAAGAATGTTAATTAGAGTTAAGATTGATGATGCTGCACTTGCTGAAAGACGAGTTACAACTTTAATGGGTGACAAAGTTGAAGCAAGAAGAAAATGGATTGAACAAAATGTAAAATTCCGTATGGGTGAAGAAGGCTCAATCCTTGAAGCTGAAAATTAGGAGGAATAATTAATGGCGCAAAAGACCGAGAGAATTCGGGAAATGCCGCTAGAACAAGTCATGGGTGAGCGGTTTGGACGCTACTCTAAATACATTATTCAAGAACGTGCTTTACCTGATATTCGAGATGGCTTAAAGCCTGTTCAACGCCGCATTTTGTATGCAATGTATTTGGATAATAATACCTTTGATAAGCCATTTAAAAAAGCTGCTAAGGCAGTTGGTAATATCATGGGTAATTTCCACCCACATGGTGATAGTTCTATTTATGGGGCCTTAGTTCACTTATCTCAAGATTGGAAGATGCGTGAACCTTTGATTGAAATGCATGGTAATAATGGGTCAATGGATGGCGATAGCCCAGCTGCCATGCGTTATACAGAATCAAGATTAAGCAAAATTTCTAATCATTTATTGGCTGATATTGATAAAGATACAGTTAATATGGTTTTAAACTTCGATGATACCGAGTATGAACCAACTGTTTTACCTGCTCAATTTCCTAATTTATTAGTTAATGGAGCAACCGGTATTTCAGCAGGGTATGCTACTGAAATACCACCACATAACTTAGCTGAAGTTATTGATGCGACAATTTATTTATTAAAGCATCCTAATGCTTCTTTAGCTGATTTAATGCAATTTGTTAAAGGGCCAGACTTCCCAACGGGAGCAATTGTCCTAGGGGATAAAGGAATTAAGGAAGCTTATGAATCTGGTCGTGGCCGAATTCAAGTGCGTGCTAAGACTAGCATTCAAGATATTAAGGCTGGTCGTCAACAAATTGTGGTTACCGAAATTCCTTTTGGCGTCAATAAAGCCTTTTTGGTTAAGAAGATTGATGAAATTCGTTTAAATAAAGAAATTGATGGTATCAGTGAAGTACGTGATGAAACAGATCGCCATGGTTTATCAATTGTTATCGAATTAAAAAAGGGTGCAGATAGTCAAAATATTTTGAATTATCTGTTTAAATCAACCGATTTACAAGTATCATACAGTTTCAATATGGTCGCAATTGACCATATGACACCAGTCCAAGTAGGGTTAAAACGAATTTTAAGTTCATATTTGGAACATGATGCTGATGTTATTACCAAACGGACAAAATATGATTTGAGTAAAGCCAAGGCTCGACTTGAAATTATTGAAGGGCTGATTCATGCTCTTGATATTTTAGATGATGTAATTAAGACCATTCGAGCAAGTAAAAATAAGGCTGATGCCAAAAACAACATTATTGATAAATTTAGTTTTACTCCAAGACAAGCTGAAGCGATTGTTTCTTTGCAACTTTATCGCTTAACTAATACTGACGTTAATGCTTTACAGGCTGAAAAGAGTGATTTAGAGGAAAAAATTGCTAGTTATGATTTACTTTTAACTGATCGTAAGGTATTAGAAAAACAAATCATAAAAGAATTAAATGCAGTGAAGAAAGAATTCGGCAGCGAACGTAGAACTAAGATTTCAAGTAAAACTGCCAAAATCGAAATTGATGAAAAAGCATTAGTGGCAGAAGAAGATGTACGGGTATTAGTATCACGTGATGGTTATCTCAAGCGGTCAAGTTTACGTTCCTTCCAATCTACTAATGACAGTGAAAATGGCTTACCTGACTTTGACAAGGTAGTTTTTGAAAAGACTATGTCAACTTTGACTAATCTATATATCTTCACTAATAAAGGAAATGTGATTTTTAGACCTGTTCATGAGCTTGTAGAAGCTAAATGGAAAGAACCAGGACAACACTTGTCACAAGAATTGGGACTTGATACTGATGAACAAATTATTGCAGTCTTTGAATTGGCTAAATTGGATTCTAGATTAAACTTCTTACTAGCTACAAACGATGGCTACATTAAGCAATTAGCTCTAGCTGATATTCAGCCAACTAGAACTTATAAATCACGCGCAATGATTGCAATGAAGCTAAAGGAAACCGCTTCACGTGTTGTACGTGTTGAAATGATTTCTCCGGATACCAAGAAGGAAATCACTTTATTTACTAATCATGCTTATGCAGTTCGCTATGATGTTAACGAAATTCCGACTAGTGGGGCAAGAGCAGCTGGTGTTAAGAGCGTTAACTTGAAAGATGATGATTTTGTAGTTGATTATGTCACTGTTTTGCCAGAATATTTAGACATGATGAAATTAGGAATTGTCACTCAAAGAGGAGCTTTCAAAGAGTTTAAATATGAACTAATTAATAAAGTTAGCCGAGCAAAGCGTGGCGTCTTAGTTTTACGTGAATTAAAGAAGAATCCACATAGAATTGCTGGAGTGGTTCTCTTTGCGCAAAATCATGAATTACTTGTTGAAACATCAAGTGCTAGAACTATGACAATTAAGACCAATGATTTTCCATTAGGAGATCGTTATTCAAACGGGTCATTTGTCATTGATCCGATTGGGGATGGAGAGCCCACTAGTTTAACTTTAGGCAAGCCTACTCATTATGGCAGAGATGATGTTTCGGAATTATTTTAGTTAGGGTTTTACAAACATAAAAATTCTAGTAAACTAAAGATAGATATTTTTAAAGAGGTAGATACAATGGCAAAAGAATTAATTTTTGGACACCAAAATCCGGATACTGACGCAATTGGTACTGCAATTGCTTACTCATACTTCCAAAATCACTTTGGTTTTGATACTGAAGCAGTTGCTTTAGGTGAACCAAATGATGAAACTGCATTTGCACTCAAGAAGTTTGGTTTTGAAGCACCACGTGTTATCAAGACTGCTGCTAATGAAGTAGATGCTGTTATGCTTGTTGACCACAACGAACCACAACAATCTGTTTCAGATATTGATAAGGTTACTGTAACTCACGTTGTTGATCACCACAGAATTATGAACTTCAACACAGCTGCACCACTTTACTTCCGTGATGAACCAGTAGGCTGTACTTCAACAGTTTTATGGCAAATGTTCAACGAAAAGGGGTTAGAAATCCCTCAAAATATTGCTGGTATCATGCTTAGTGCAATTATTTCTGATACTTTACTTTTGAAGAGCCCAACTACTACTGATAAAGATCACCAAGCAGTTGAAGCATTAGCAAAGATTGCTGGTGTTGATTACAAGAGCTACGGTCTTGAAATGCTTAAAGCCGGTACTAACATTGCTGACAAGAGTGAAGAAGACTTAATTGATCTTGATGCTAAGAGCTTTGAATTAAACGGTCATACTGTAAGAATTGCTCAAGTTAACACTGTTGACTTACCAGAAGCTATGGAAAGAAAGGCTGCATTTATTAATGCAATGGAAGCTTCTTCTAAAGCAAATGGTTACGACATGTTTGTTCTTGTTTTAACTGACATCTTAGAAAGTAATTCTGAAGGTATTGTTGTCGGTGGTGACGAAACTAAGGCATTATTTGAAAAAGCATTTGATAAGAAGTTAGTTGATGATGCTGTTGAATTACCTGGTGTTGTATCACGTAAGAAGCAAGTTGTTCCACCATTAACTGAAGCTTTTGAAGGTTGATACTTTAATTTGAATAAGATAAGGCTCGAGAGGGTCTTATTTTTTATGGAAAGGAAAAAATAAATAATGACAGATAAAAAAATGTTATTTCCTCAATTACAGCTTGATAAAGCTGTAGGACCAAAAGTAGTTATGAAAACTAATATGGGTGAGATTGAATTTCAACTTTTTGAAAAACAAGCTCCAATGACAGTTGAAAACTTTGTCCGTCTTGCTGAAAAAGGTTATTATGATGGGGTGATTTTTCACCGTGTAATCAAAGATTTCATGATTCAAGGTGGAGACCCTAAGGGTGATGGTACTGGTGGTCAAAGTATCTGGGGACACCCATTTGAAGATGAATTTAGTTCACAATTGTTTAACTTCCGTGGAGCAATTTCTATGGCTAATTCAGGTCCAAGTACCAATGGTAGTCAATTCTTCATTGTTCAAAATCAAAACATGCCAAAACGCTATACTCGTGATATGCGCGAAGCAGGTTACCCACAAGAAGTTATTAAGCGTTACAAACAAGGTGGAACTCCTTGGCTTGATTTCCACCACACTGTTTTTGGGCAAGTAATTAAAGGTATGGACGTTGTTGATGCAATTGCTAAGGTTGCAACTAACAATATGGATAAACCAAATGATGACGTAGTAATTGAAGGTATTACAATTAAAAAGTAATTATTAAATAAAGCAAAAGGTGCTAACAGTTGTTAGCACCTTTTTTAACATAATTTTTATACTGTATTATTTGTCAATTCTCTTAGAAAGTACACTCTTTTCTTCAGGAGTAACTTCAATTGAATTTTGACCAGTGTAGATTACAAAACCTGGTTTGGCACCATTGGGCTTTTTAACTCGCTTATCAGCAACATAATCTACTTGGACATGTCCTGAAAAACGACCCTTTGAAAAATACGCAGCAATTTCTGCAGCTTCACGAATATCTTCTTCACTAGGCTGGCTATCTGTCAAAATAACGTGGGAACCTGGCATATTCTTAACATGAAACCAGATATCGTGTTTATTGGCCTTTTTAAAGGTTAACCAGTCATTTTGATAGTTATTTTTACCTACGAGGACAATTTTTCCTGATGATAATTGGAACTTATTGAGCGCCTTCTCATCGATTTTTTTATTTCTTTGTTTGCGATTGCGACGAATATAGCCTTGAGCTACAAGTTCATCTGTAATGCTATCAATATCTTCAGGTTCAGCGTTATTAACTGCTGTTTCAATTGAATCAAAATAAGCAAGATTTTCTTGTGCCAGACTGATTTGCTTTTTAACGTGTTTAATCGAATTGCGTAATTTTTGATATTTAGTGAAATATTTTTGAGCATTTCTAGCTGGGGAAAGGGCAGGGTCCAAATTGATTTTTAGCGGACGATTTTCATCATAGTAGTTTGGAACCTCAACTTCAGTCATTCCAGCTTTAACTAAATGCAAATAAGCATTGAGCAATTCGCCCTTTATACGGTAGTCCTCTGAGTTTTCAGCCTGATCAAGTTGTTTTCTTAGTTTAATTAACTTCTTAGAAAGCTTTTTTTGTTCATTAGATACAATATTGAGGACAACTTTTGCCCGTTGATGGACCCAATCACGAGTTTCTTGCTCATGATAAAATTCATCTAAGGCTTGATTTATATCCTCATTTTTTGAATAAGGAGTTAAGTCTAAGTGATAAGGCTGGTAAACAAAAATTCTTTCCTTACGTTTGTTATTTCTGAAGATATAACCCTTGGGATTCTCAAAATGATTGAAAAAAGTTTTAAAACTTTCAAAGCTATAATCATCTTCTAAGTATCCAGTTAATTCTAGACGGTCATCACGATCCAAGCCATTAATTTTTTTCGCTAAATCGAATGCGGAATTTTCACTAGCTAATTTGCTAAACTCTTCTTTGGTTAATAAAAATCCGTCTATTCCAGGGTTAAGGGGAGGTAATTCATACTTTGCTTTAGGTAAAAGTAGTCGTGCCCGATTTTCATCAGGATTGACTCTTTTGAGCAGATCAATGATTTTACTATCTTGCTTATTATATAAAATCACGTTACTGTGACGTCCCATAAGTTCAAGAGAAAGAACTAATTCAACCTCATCTCCCAATTCATTTCGATTTGAAAAATAGAAGTTGATAATCCGATCCTGCCCAACTTGCTTGATATCTTGCAAAATAGACCCTTCCAAATATTTACGTAAAACCATAACAAAGGTTGGAGCAACTTTTGGATTAGCCAAAGAGTTTTTAGTTAAGTAAAAACGAGGGTATTGGGGATTAATTGATAACAATAGTTGGTAATTTTTTCGATTTTTTCTAAAAACTAAAACTAAATCATGTTCAAATGGTTGATAAATTTTAGTTAACCGTCCCGTCAATAGGGTAGGGGATAAATTTTTAAGTAAACTATGTATAAATAGACCATCAAAAGCCATAATCTCACCTCAAATAAGAACTAGTTTCTATTATAACAATATATAACCAGATTAAGAAATCCCACGCATAAAACTAGACCAATTTCATCTTAAAAAAGAGGACCATGAATTTTAAATACCACGAAACTTAAAAAAATCAAGAGTTGTTATAACAGCATTATTGAATTAAACTAATTTAAGTCAATTAAGTAAATATATCAATAATAATTTTATTATCACTGGCATGCCATTGATATTTTGCTATAAATGCTGATAACTATTTTGTTATGGGGAGTAAATATGGACGTTTTACATTTCAATGAAATAGCAGAAACGATTAAAAAAATGATTCTTGAACAAGCGGGGCTTAACCTTTCGCAAACTCGAATTCTACTTTTCTTCGATGAAACAGAAAATGATTCTTTAACAATGGGGGAGCTTGCAAAAGGATTAAATATTTCTTTATCTACTCTTAGTCGACAGTTACAACAAAAGAAAACTAAAGAGTTGCTTGATGTTGTCAGATCTGAAACTGATTCAAGTAAGTTAGTCCATTTGAATGAAGCTGGTGTTTTAAAAGCTTCTGAGTTAAAGCAGTTACTTTCATCAATTCATGATAAAATCTATGCGCTATGGAATGAAGAAGAAACTAAATCATTTTTAACTCATATGGATTCGGTCTTAGATGAATTAAATAAAGAAACTATACAATAATTGCTTCGACTAGAATTATTATTTATGCTATAATTATCTTTAATTAAATCCTAGAGATGGAGGCTTATTGAAGTGAAAATAGCATTAATCACCGACAGTACTAGCTACTTAACTAAAGAAGAAGTTAAGGATAATAATATTATAGTTGTACCTATTCCTGTCATTGTTGGTGACAAGGAATTTAAGGAAGGCATTGACATCACTGCAGATCAATTATTTAGAATGCAAGATGCCGGAGCTGCTTTCCCTAAAACATCCCAACCAAGTATGGGAGAAATGATTAGTCTTTTTAATAGACTTCATGATGAAGGGTATGACGCTATCATAACTATTACCTTGGCAGGAACTATTTCTGGTTTCAACCAAACATTAATGAATATCGCACGTACCAACCCTGAATATAATCTTTATCCATATGATTCCAAGATTACTATTCGTTTAATGGGTTACCTTGTTTTAGCAGCTGCTAAGATGATTAAAAATGGTTTATCAGCCGATGAAATTATCACTCGTCTTGATAAAATTCGTGATTCGATTGATGAATTATTTATTGTGGATGATCTAAATAATTTGAGCCGTGGAGGCCGTTTGAGCAATGCAGGTGCCTTCATTGGTACTATGCTTCATATCAAACCTTTGTTAACTTTTGACGATGAAACAGATAAAATCGTAGCATTTGATAAAGTTCGTTCAATGAAGTGCGCAGTTAAAAAGGTTGAAAGTTTAACTTTGGAACGAGTTAATAAACTTCCTTTCAAGAAAGATTTACGTTTCTTAGTAGTTCATTCAAATGATGCAACACAAGCAGAAGAAATCAAGAATTGGGTTAATGAAAACTTCCCAGAAAATCCAGTTGAAGTTGATGAATTCGGTCCAGTAATTGGTACTCACCTTGGGGAAAAGTCCATTGGTATTACGTGGATGAAAGATATCAATAAAGTTAAGTTAGATAAATAGCTAGCTAGTAAATGCTACCGTATGGTAGCATTTTTTGTTAAAAAATAATTTTTGAAAAAAATATTCTCCTTTTTGCGGGTAATTTAACTATGAGGAGGATTTTTTTATGAAAATTACTGAATTGATACAGAGAGTTGACGATTATTGTCATAATTGCGAGTTCTTTCAAGGTCTTAAAGGACAAATTGATTTAATTGATTATAATGATGATTATTTGACCTTTGATTATATTGCTCCTAAAAAGTCTACAATAGTTAAATTGGTTTACATTGTCATTGCACGTGAGAATGGTGAGATTTTTTTAATAAGTAAAAATAATTATCGAAAAATAGCTAAAAAATATAAATTATAATTATTCTAAGCTAATCAGTGTACATTTTTTACTTTTTTGACTATGATGAAGATGGACTTAGTTCATAGGAGGTACGATTATGAAATATCAAGAAACTAAAAAAGTGCTAAATCAATTAGTTGCCGATTTGAATCAAATGATTACCGTTGTTCACCAAACACATTGGTACATGCGTGGTCGTGGCTTTATGAAGTTGCACCCTTTGATGGACAAGTTTATGGATGATTTAAATGAACAAATGGATGTCGTTTCTGAGCGTTTAATTGCCATTGACGGAGCCCCTTTTTCAACTTTACGGGAGTTCGCAGATAATACTAAGATTTCTGACGAAAAGGGTCGCTGGGACCGTACGATGGATGAAAGATTAGAAATTTTAGTAAAAGATTATCGTTATTTAGCAGATTTATATCAAAAGGGTATAGATATATCTGATAAGGAAGGCGATGCCTCAAGCAATGATATCTTTACTAGTTTTAAGACTGATACTGAAAAAAGAATTTGGATGTTGCAAGCTGAATTAGGTAAAGCACCTGAAATTGATGCATAATTTCCTAGTAAAAGTTAAGTTCCTGAACACAATGAGAAAAACTCATTGTGTTTTTTCTTACCAATTTTTGCAATAATAAATATATAGTAGATTAGGAGTAGGTTATCTGATCAGGAGGGAAAATATGATTTTACAATTTCACTATCCAGCATTAAAGAATTGGTTTCCAAAAAGTGAAGAAATTATTTCCTTAAATCATCAATACCTTAAAGAAGTCCATTTTATTGGGAATAGTGAAGTTATAGAAGTTAGCTTAAACTCGGCTATAACCTTATCAGAAGCTGAACAGGTAAGGAACTTTTTTGATTTGATTTTTTCATTATTTACGGGTACTAAAGTAGCCTGTGGACAGCGCTTTATAATTACAAGTGATGGGAAATACATTTTTATTGATTCTCGAAATCCATTAATTCACTACAATCGGGAGTTAAAGATTGAAGCAAGTAGATTAGACTTTAAAGTGTTTAAAAGCCAAGCAAAGCAATTATTTGAGCAAATTGACGCCAAATTCTTTTTGTGTGAACGTCTAATAGATGACTATTTGAACGATGACTTATCAGAAAGCTTCAATGGGTTTATTGCGGCCATATCTAATTTATATAACGAAAAGGTTAGTTATCAAACCATTGAGCAAAAGGCTGATCAAATTCTGCAATTAATACCTAACTTTCTTTTGGATAAGTTAGAAAAAGCTCTCAAACAACAACAGTTATATTTGATTAACTGGAAAGGAATTGAGGATACACATTTAAAATTAACGATTCAATCTTTTCCTTCAAATAAAGATTGGCTTGTTAACGTGTTAAACTTAATCCTTAAAAATGCAGGCTGGAATTCAAACAATATAACTAAAACAGAGTCTTTTTTAGCAAATAAAGTAATGGTTCAGAAATCAATTCAAGTTCTTAAATTCTTTGAAGGACTGATTATTTTGCAGTTAATAGGGCTAGAAGCAAAAGATGATTTAATTGAAAGCTGTAATAATTATTTAGACTTTTTACTCTTTAACCGACATAACTTAGCCTTTGAAAAGGCTACTATCACTAAAGATGAGTTTTTGAAGGTTGAGCCAGTTTTTCCTCTTTTGAAAGAAATTGATGATTAAAAGAAAAATTAACATCTTCTTTTTTATTTGTCTATTATTTCTATCTATATTAGACTATACATAGTTTGAAGATGGAGGTATTTTATGGAGAACCAACCTAAGGAAAATACAAAGGAAATATCAAGCTCATTTGCAACTTGGCTGAAAACATCTTTTACTAGTCCTGCTCAAGCTGTAAAAGGTCAAGTATGGTTCGGAATTGTAACTATCTTAGTAATTGAATTAACTAGTTTACTTGCTAAGCAGACAGATTATACTGCATTACAGTATCTTGCTGCTACATCAGCATATTTCAATGCCTTATATGGTATTTTAACTTCTAAGGTTTGGATGTTAGGAGTTACTATATTTGGGGTTATTGCACGTTTAGTATACATTTCTATCATTTGGTTTACACATAACTTTATTTACAAGCCTAAGCAGCAAGTTAAGTTGTTAGATTTCATCAATGATTATGCCCACCATATTGCGATTAGCTGGGTAGCTGTTATTATCATAGTAGCTTTGTCATATTCAACAGCTGAATGGACAAGTATCGCAACTATGATATTAGGCTTTGTTTCAATATTTATTAATGCCGTGGCTACTTTCCAAATGCTTTACTCAAGTAAAGAAGAAGCTAAGCATGATCCAATTTTTGCTAGCTTTTTATTCTTACTGTTGTTTGCTATTTTGATTGCTTTAACTTTTGCATTTGCCAGTCTTATTATTAGTGCATATATCAATACAGTTGGTATTTCAATCTATTAATAAAAAACTAGCTTAGTTTTCACTAGGCTAGTTTTTTTATTGTTCCAAATAGATTTGTAACAGTTTTTTAAGAAAAAATTATCTTATTTGCACAATTAATAAAGTATAATATTCTCTAAATAAACCTATAACCTAGACTAGGAGTTGGATTTTTTGAGTATCCGTTACTGTTTTAACTGCGGACATAAAATTAATAAGGCTGATGTTTATTGCACATATTGTGGGGCAAATCAAAAAACAAGAATTGTTCCTAATTCTGAAGCTGAAAGAAAACGCATTCTGTTAACTAGAAGTGATTTTAAAAAAGTTAAAAAATATCGCAATAATAATGGGTTACTAAACAAAGTTGATCTTTCGGTTTTTCGTCAAAAATGGATTAAGTTCAATCAAAACCATTCGTTTAAGCAAATTTTCCATTATTTACCTAAAAATAATTTTTCTAAAAGAAAGCAACGTCTTGTAATTGGATTGTTATTAGGAACTTGTTCTGTTTTATTTTTTGCTTTCTGGGGGATGAATTATTATAGCCGTGATAATCAACTTTCTCAGATTACTAATTATTTAGAAAATCCAAACAAGAAAGGCTTTGCTGCATACATTGTTAGTGATAAAACTGGGGCTATTAGTGAAAGCGATTTAAAACCATTTCAAAATTTCTTAGTTAATAATCCAACTGAAACTAATAATTTAATTAAGGCTATTAGTCATAACAAATCATATAAAAGCTCAATTAAATTAATAAAAAATGGTGCGTATTGGCTTGTCTTTCCAAGGTACAAGTTGAGTTTGCCAACATATTCATTAACAGTTACTACTAATCATGCTAATTCAAAATTAAAAATCAATAATAATTACAAAAGCATGAGTAAGCAGGGGAATACCTACGCTGTAAGCTTGAATAAATTAATTGTAGGTCAATATAACTTATCTACCCATGTAAAGCTATCAGGGCGTGATTTGAGCTCTACGAAGAGCATTAAATTATTCAATAATCAAACTGTAAAAATGGATATTAAAACATTAACTTTTACAGTTCAATCGTTACCAAATGCAAGTGTATATATTAACAACAAAAAAGTAGCTACCCTAAACGAGCAGGGAAAAACGACTATAAATAATTATCCAATTACAAGTAAAACTAAGATATTTGTTAGTTATGAGAATAATGATTCAACAATTGATTCTGAAATCAGCTCTTCATTAGCCCACTTTGCACAAAAAGGAGAAGCAGTGGGTAATTTACAGAAAAAGAACGGTAAATACGTTTATACGCCAACTTGGCAAGGGTTAGCAAGTTCTCAAGAAGCTAAAACATTGTTAGCTAAAGCCTTCAGTAAGAAAATAACTAGTGATGACTTTGTAAATTCAACGAACAATACCGACTATAAGACTTTAAAGAAAATGTTTAAAGGATTTAATAAAGATAGCAAAATCAAATCATATTCTACATCTGTAAAAATTATTAAAGTTTTACCACTTGGAAATAATGAAAGCCAAATAAGTTATGAAGTAACTTACAAATTTAAACATAAGTCTGATACTCGCATACAAGTTATGAAATACAGCAACGCTATTTTATACAAGAAAGGAAATAATATAAAAATACAAAGTGTTGGTGGTGGAAGTATCATCAGTGACAAAACAAAGAAAAATTAATTAACAAACAAAAAAGAAGGGAGTTTTTACAACTTCCTTCTTTATTTTGTTCGTGTTGGTTCATTAATTTCTTTAACCAACGAAAGAATTGCCTTGCAAACTTTTTCGGCTCTAAAAGTAGATAGTTTTCGTAATTCAGTTACAATCTTTTGAATAAAAATATCATCACCTTTAAGTTTGTAACTGGATATGTCTACTTTGCCATATGCTGCAGCAATTAAAGATGGCGTGTCCATATTCAAAGATTGAGCAATTGCATCAATCTTTTTAATCGAAATATTTTGGTCACCAGTTCGTTCAATTCTCGATATGAAGTTAACAGATAGTCCACTAAATTCAGCAAGATCTTCTTGGGTTAATTTCATTGCCTTACGTCTGTCACGTATTACAGCACCTAAACACATATCCATTCAAAGTCACAACCCTCTATAATAAAAACACTGCCCTAAAAACTAATTAAAATCTTATTCGAAGTAAATAGGGATATAAACGAATTAAAAGTTCTCCCACAACTATTTAACTCAACCTTAATATAACATAATTTTCTAGTATCTTTAAATAATATCACTTGTAAAATAATAAAAGTTTTGAAAGAGGGCTCCCCTAGCAGAGTAGGAGAGGGGACTAGTTATCATGATTATCAGCTAATTGATCAAGGGCTTTTCTTTGTTCTTTTTGATCGACATGAGTATAAAGATCTGTAGCAGTAGTGCCTTTTTGTCCTAGCTGTTGAGCCACAAGAACTTGGTCTTTAGTAACTCCATACAGTTCACTAGCCAAAGTGTGCCGTAATTTGTGGGGAGTAAGGGGATGACCAAAAGCTTTAGAATACTTGCTGACTAATCTTTCGATACCATTCGGAGTAATTCGAGAAGTTTTTTTATGATAATAAGTTAAAAAGAAGGCTTTATCATTTTTTTCAGCATGATAGCGTTTAGTACGAACTTCAGCATAAGCTGAAATATATGGCAGAGTCCAACTAGCAACAGGAATAGAATCTTTTTGTCCACCTTTACGAGTTAAATCTAAAGTAGCTTCTTTTAAATTAAGGTCAGATATGTTAATTGAGGAGCATTCAGATACACGAACTCCAGTACCAAGAATTAAGGCAATTATTGCAATATCACGTTCTTTATTTAGTTTAAAACTCGCTAAAGCTTGCTTATTACAAAGGCTGGCATATTTATTAGATAAGAAGTCAAGAAATTCATATTTTAAATTTCCCGTATACATGTGAGATTCCAATACATGCGCCCGATAATTTAAGGTTTCTAAATTATTAAGAGATTGAATTTTCAGCATTATATTATGATCAAAATATGGCTTATCAGCGGTAATTGTTAAGAATGTAAACAATGAGCGTAAAGCGTTAATTGAGCGATTAACCGTTGTTGGAGAATTTAAGCGACCTTGCTGATTTTTGCTATGACGTAGAGCATCAATGTAAATCATCATATCACTACGAGTAAGTTGCTTTAAGTCGTTTATTGATATTTCAACATTAGAATTAGCAGGGGAAAGTGATTGATGGCGTAGCCAATCAAAGAAACGACGAATTTCGGTTAAATATTGATAGCTAGTAGTGAGAGAATGGTTAGTACTGAGGTTGTATTCACGAATAAATACAGGCAAATTATTTAATTCTTGATCAATTAATGTTAAATATTTTTTTGTTTCCAAGGCTAAAACTCCAAATTCATAAAAATTGTACTTTCGAGAGAGGTATTTTACTAGCTAGCATTAAAATTATAGTTTTAATGCTAAGTCTAATATATTAATAATAGCAATTTAAAGCTGGTAATACAAGATTAGGTATTATATGTAGCAGCAAATCTTCTGGTCCGCAAATAATTAAAGTATTAGATGTTTGTTTAATTGCATATCAAATTTTGAATGATATCTACCCAAATTTGATTATTGATTATCAGAATCAGCAATTAAAACTGAAAATGCCTTATTTAGATTTTGAATTATGTAATTAGATTTTTCTGCAACTTAGCTGGTTTGTACAAATAAGCAGTTGCTACTCATTTGTTGAAGCTTATTAGTTATTAACTAAAGCAATTGTTTTTGCTGTAGAATTGCGCTCTCAGCAATGATTATTTGGACGTTTATATATGCATAAAAGATTGTAGATGAATGACAATATATGCTATAAGTTAGCAATTCTAGTGATTAGCATAATTAGACGATCAATTAACTAACCGTTGGTTATTAAGGTGAATAATTAGAAAATAACTATAGTAAATCTAACATTGTTAACATCAACGTTAACATCAACTGCACCTGGAAGCATAATTAATAATACTTTTAATTATCAGTAGATAATGCTAAATATAATTACGAAGAAACTATTTTGTAGAACTCATTTTATAGATTATAAATAAAAGCTTTTTCTTAGAATAAAAAATAGAAAAAGCTTGAAATTAATGATTAATATTTTTGATAGCATATATATGCATATGGACTTAATTCAATCTAGTTGTTTTCTGAATGATGATTTTATATAACTTTACATAATATTGATTATACGAAGTTACATCTAAGAATGCTTATATATCAATGGTTTACGCCCTTGTGCCCTCCTAAAATTGTGCAAAAATTGTGCAGAATTTCAAAAAAAGTTTGTGAAAAAATAAAAAGGCACTAATTTTAGTGCCTTTTTCAGTTTGTGAAATTTTATATTTTACAAAAATATTTATTAATTATTCAGCGTCTTCAATGTCACTTTGTAATCTATGAATTGCTGAAACTAACTTTGAGTCTCCATCTGCAAGTTGTTCAAAACTGGTGAAATCAGTTAGCTCGAAGTAGCTGTTGATGTCTAATTCAAATGATGCTTTGTTGTAGTCAACGACTACTGGATCTTCGAAGTTCTTGAAGTAGTCAATTGCGTCTACAGTTTGCTTAACCACGTCGCTGTACTTGCTATCTTCGTCGATATCAATTGCTTTGTTCAAGTAATCAAAGTCTTCATAGATTGCTTCAACTTCTTCATCAAGATAAGCGTCTTGGTCTCTTTCTGAATATTTAACTTTTAGAGATGCCAAATCATTAATTGCATCAATTGTGTTGAAGGTAGACACATTAATGCCTTTACCTTCGTCATAATAATTGTAGATGTCGATTTTTTCGTTTTTTGATAATTCTAAAATTTGATTTGCTTTCATTGTTAAATCTCCTATCGGTTTTCTTTATCTTTCTCTTTTCAATTATTATTGTAGTACATGTACTACAATAATACAATACTTTTAGTACCTTTTTTTCAAATTTTCTTGAATTAATTCTGCTAATTCTTCCAACTCATCAACGGTAGCATATCTGTTAACAAATGTTTTCGCAGAACTCTTGTAACTACTGTGACGCTTTTTTTGTTTAAAATCTTCATCTTGAATATTTGTATCATAATATCTTTTAAACCTGTTGTTGTATGTTGAACTCATTTCTACTCCTTTTAACCGAAAAATTTGTTAATAAAAGTGTTGCTTTCTCCAACAAACATATCATTCTTTTCTTGTGCCTTAGCCATTTCAACCAAATCATCAAAACTCTTGATGTCGCCTTCTTCAGCAAATTCTTCAAAATCGCCAAATTCTTTAATATTGAAGAATTGACGGTTGAAGCTTACAACGATGTCTTCGTTCCATTGACCGTTGCCCCACAATTGCCAATTCTTGCCAAAAACAACGTGGTTACGATCAATAATCATTGCGAAGCCGTATCTAGTTTTGATAATGTTGTTCCAGGCAACTCTTACAACAACGTGGTTGTTGTCATCTGATACGTGCTTACCAGTAAATTTACTGTAGTTGTTTGAGTATGCTTTAAATTGGTCTTGTGTAAATCCTTTGAATTTGTAGTTTTTTTCGAAATCGTTCCAAGTCATGGTTGTTAAATTCCTTTCTTCTTTTCTTTCTCTTTTCAATTATTATTGTAGTACATGTACTACAATAATGCAAGTATTTTTTGCTTTTTTTCTTCAAAAATGTCATAATTTTTTGTGCGGTACTAGTGACCGCTTGATTTTACGTGGTTGTTAAATCAATTCAATACCGAACTCTTTCTCTTTTCAATGTTCGGTCAAAGGCTCACTTAGTGTGAGTCTTTTTTTATGCAAAATAAAAAAGAGTTTTATTTCAAACTCTTTTTATCTAAAAAAATTAACTCATCTAATAATTGACCTGGCGTTCTATTAGTTGCTAAAGCTACAGCTTTTAAAACTTTAACAGTTTGGCCATCCAATTTTTTTCCATCTTTCAAAGCACTGTTAATGGTTGTATACGGAATTCCTGAAGTTTTAGAAACTGAATATGCACTTACTTTATTTTTTTCGAGGAATATTTTTAAAATGTTCATCAATTTTTGCCTCCAGTTTTTTTAGTAAAACTTCTGTTTTTGCAAGACTATATATGAAATAAATCGCTAACAAAATAATAATAATATCTAAAATTGAATTAATTAAATTTAACATGATATAATACACAATGAGAGTACAGCAAAGTAAGGGCTTAGCCCTTATCTTGCTTGTCTTGTTTTTCCATTTCTTCAAGCTTTTTGAATTGCTTTTCGACTAACTTTTGTTGAAGGATTGATAGCCGAATTCCAAATCCAAAAAGAATGATTTGCAAGACATCTTTGATAAAATCAAGTACTCTCATTGTTTTTCTCCTTTCTTACTTGATAATTATATATTACTATATATCGTAGTATATGTCAATAGTTTTAGGAGAAAAAAGTTGAGTTTTTGCAACAAAAAAAGGCCGTAGGAACCTTAGTCCTACGGTCTTTTTCTCTGCTCAAAATAGTGAGTCTAACTTGATTTAACAAGTTAGCTCAACGTACTTAAATTATAGCACAATAACAGCCTTATCACCATCAACGTATTTGCCATCAGAACCACCACCGACAATCAAATACTTGTCTTGACGTCCAAATACTATCCAAGTGCTGCCTTTTGGTAAATGCTTAATTCCTGCTGCACCTGCTTTAGGTTCGTCTTGTGTGTAAGCATCATCAGCAACTATCTTACATTTAGCGTGTGCGTTGTCGTTTACTGCAAGTGGGTTAATCTTGGTTAAACCGTCTGCTTGGCTTGCCCATTGCGTATCAGTTCCGAGCCGAACAGCACCTTTCTTGGCTTCCCATACAACAAAGTCTCCATACTTACGAACCGCATCAGCTCCATTTTCTTGAGTCACAAATGCTAATTCTGAATTTGTGTATAAATTAATTCCACCTTCACGATTAATTCTAAACATACCTAATTGGTTCCATTTAACCTCTGGATGCCATGCCATTTCCTCGTCTACCTCCATTTCACTTGTTTCATTACTTGCTACTAACTTATTCCACGTTGTTTTATCTCCATAAAACACACTTACGTCAATATTCCCTGAATGCCCTGAAATGTGCCCAGTGCCAGTCCATTGATGAAGTGTGATAGTATTCCAGTATTTAGGACTGCCAATCATAACAGGATTTTGAAACCCGTATGTAGGTGCTGTCACATTATATTGAGCAACCCAAAGCGGATACTTCTTTGCTGCAAAGCTCCAATCTAGAGAGTTTTCTGTAGACAGTGCAATGTACAGCCCTAAAGGCTTGCCAGCCTTAGCACTGCCTTTTTCAAGAATTTCACGAGCTATTCTTGTTCCACTATGTCTGATAGGCTTTGGCCCATTTTCCGAAGTATAGTCTTCATAATCAACAAACAGCACTGCCTTATCCTTATAGCTCCCAATTGCATTGAAAAAGGCATTAACCTGAGCTGTCGTATCAGCTTCAGTAGCCCAGTGATACAAGCCTAAACACTTACCTTGAGCTAATGTCTGGTCAGCCCACGTCTTCCAGTAAGGATTAACAACTGATGTACCTTCCGTAACTTTAATTATTACGATATCAGCACCAGTTGCTGCAATGTTGATGTCATCTTGATAAGGACTAGCAATATCAATTGCATTTAAAACCATAAGCTACCTCTTTCCTTAAAGATGTAAATCGTCTAATCTATCGTCTTGCTTGGTTATGGTTACAGCAGGAACAGGAGCGCTCTTAATTTCAGAAGCCTTAACAGGTTCTGGTTGAGGGATGCTCTTTTTTTCTGCAACAGCTTTTTCAACAGCACCTTTTGCGCTCGCTTCTGTAATAGGAACTCCAACTTTCTTAGCTTGTTCAACAACTGCTTGAGTTGCATTAACTTGCTTCTGAGCATTGCTAATATCTTTAGTTGCTTGCAAGCTAACAGCCCATTCTGCAATGTCATCAACAATTTGAAACTTTTCGGCCATCTTAGGGTCTTTGACTTTTAAGTAGTCGAAAAAGCTCTTGATGATCCAGGCTACAATAATTAGCAATCCTAAATAGTCATTAATTTTCATTAGTAGCACCTCCTACAGCATTACCATTTGTTGCAATGGTTGGCAATTGACCTGTTGAGAAATAGTTAAGCCAGCGCTCAACTTCTGGTCTTAAAGTTTCAGGAACTTCAGCAATTGTCATTTTTTCGTCTTGAATTAACGTTACATAGTTCATTGTCATAATTGATGGTTTCATAATATTACTTCTTTCTTAATAATTTAATTTGATTTTTTAGTCGAACATTTTCACTCATAAGTTCAAGAATTTGTTTTCTCAAGCTATCATTTTCTTGTCGTGTACGTTCGTTTTCACGCTGTAAGATGTTTAAGTTATCTTTTAGTATGTCATGAGTACTTTTTTTACTTGCGAGAATATAAGTAAAAATACTTGGGGCTATCATACCTATTATCTGCATGAGTTGAGTGTATCGCATCACCTCACTTCCTACTTTCTATTTAGTATCAGAATGCCTTGCTACATACATAATGACAGCAATCAGTGCAACGTCTGTGATAACATTTGTAAAAATTCTTGGATAATGCATAAAAAATGCATGACCAAGTTCTACAAAAGCCAAAAGAGTCATAAATGCTGTCGCAAGTGTCAAAAATATTTGGTTTGTTTTTGGATTCTGCTCTTTACTAATACTCCATAAGACAATTCCGCAACCTAATGCTGTGCCAAAAAAGCCAACTGCATCATCATTAAGTATAGAACTCATATTTGGAGGCCAGAAAAAATAGCCCTTATTAAGCCACAATTCAAGACCGATAAGAGCTATAGCACCACCAATAATGATATGGAGTGTGTTAGTTTTGAGTCGCTGTTTGAGAAACTTCAACATAGTCATCTCCAGTCAGTGCTTTATATTGTTCTTTAGTGATTTGATGCAACTCTACAAAGGTTGCAACCTTTGCCTTGTCGTAAACCCCAACATTGTAGCAGTAGCTAACTGTTTTAAACATTAATAAATTAAATGTTTGATAAAAATTCATTAGTTTTGACCTCCTTCACTAGTAGTACTTGCACCTGGTATGAGTTTAGATGAAATTATTGACATCATTGAAGTTAGATTACCCATGTTGGCATTTAATCCATCAAGTGTCTTAGTGATTTGTGCGTTTTCTTTAGTATTTTCTTGGTTTTGAGTTTGAATTGTTGTAACTGACTTAGTTAGTGCTTGTACATCATCAGCAACTGCAGCAATCTTAGCATTAAGAGTTGCTGAGTCAACTTCTACCCACTTAATATTTGTCCAATCGAAAACTGGATTCTTAATTGAAGCATCAGGTGGAGTAACAATTATTGGATATAAATTATTTTCAATTTTTTGTTCAGTAATGAATGTTTGAAAAGTAATATCACCACCACGAGTAGCAGTGCTTATGTAATAGTGATACATCCCATCTGCTTGCTTAACATTTGTATCTTTAATTTCTGTTGTTTGTTCTTCAGCCATTTTATTGGCTCCTTTCTTTAAACTTATCTACCAGTATGGAAACTACCATCATCGTATATACCAAACTGACCACGACGTTTTCCAAATGGAGAGTACGATACATATTGGTCAGTACCGCCCCAATAATTTTGAATGTTACCTTCTTTAACAAGTAAGTTAGCTTTAATGACAACTTCTTTACTACCCACAGAAATTTTAGATAGTAAGTTAGCCATTTGGCCTTGTAAAACTGCAAGCTGTGTTTCAAGGCTTGAACATCTGCTTTCTAAAGTCTTACAACGTGTTTCAAGATTGTCACACCTCATCCTTAAGCTGAGTACTTCAGCCTTGTTAGAGTCACTTTCTTCTTTTAAATTATTGGTTTTATTGTCAATTTGAGACTTGTTGTAGTAATTAGTTAAATCACTTTTCCACGCAATATCTTCGGACCAGATAGGATAATTGCTATCATCATATGTTCCGCCTGAAATTCTTGCTTTTCGCTCTTTTGTGTTATTTGAAATCGATAGCACGCCTCGACCATTCCAAGCACCAAAAATTAAGCCTTGTGAATAATTGGCTAACCCAGGTTTTCCATCATCATTACCACTAAAATCAGAACGATAAACTGTTAATGTTTGTGCTTTATTAGGACTTCCCATCGCTGTAAAATCATCAATATTTTTCGTTGAATAAAACATTGGAGTACTTAAATTAACAATATTTTTGGTAGCATATTTAGTTGGCAACCAACTAATTAAACCCTTAATAATAGCACTATCTGCTAGCCAAGCATCCCCATAACTATAGGTCTTTTTATCAGAAGGTTCAGTATTATTGTTATAGTCATAAGTTTTAATAACTGTTTGCTTAGGCAAAGTAACGTTACCTGAAGCATCAGGCTGTTGACCTTGAACGGTCTTCACCTTAGCTGCATTTGCCACTTTATTATCAATAACTGCCTTAGTATAAGTATCAACTTGTACATTGCCATTAGCATCTGGAGTTACGCCATTTACTGATTTAACAAAAGAAGCCCAATTAATATCATGCAAATTATTTTGAAGTTGAGTTACTTTATCTTGAATAGCTGATACCAATTGGTTTAGATTTGGAATCTTGTTCTTATTCAAATTATCAATTACAGCTTGTAAGCTATTAATATTTGTTTGAATAGTTGCTAATTCTGATTTAGCAGTATTTCTAATCTGACTCCATTCATTTCCGATAGCTTTAAAATTACTATCAGCAGTAGATTGAATCGAACTTTGCTGATTATTAGCAGTGCTTTGAATTGATTTCTTTTGAGTATTCCATTCTCCGTTAATACGGTCTTTATCTTGATTCCACTCTGTATCAATTCTTTGCTTATCTTGGCTCCAACCATTATCACGATTTGCTTCAGCTTGTTTATAAGCATTAGCACGACCTTGTTCAGCTAGTTGATAGGCATTGCCTAATTCAGTAAGCTTCTGGTTCATTTGGTCTTGTGTGGTTTTTAACTGTTGTTTAAGTTGACCGTCTGCATTATCTACAAGAGTTTGCATTTGACTACGCAACTGATCCAATTGAGTGATGTAGTTAGTATTATAGATTGAAGCATTAGCTGCATCTTTTACTTTCAAATTGAAGTTTTGTGTTGAGTCAACTACTGTTCCTGAAGCGTCCGCAATTTCAAACCATGCTTCTCCTGTCGCTGCATAGCACTGACTATGAAGTGTGTAACTAATAGATCCATTTCTGGCATCTATTATTTGAACGTTGGTATCAACTACGTACTTATCTGAGTCTTTATGTTCGTTAAAAGTAACTTTTTTGTTAGTTAAGTCATAAGGACTATTATCTTCATTTATAAAAATAGCAGTAATCGTTAAGCCTTTTTCAGACTGCCTGATTACTGCATCTTGCAAGTTAGTTAACTTTTTGTTTGTGACCAGTGTTAGATTTTGTAGACTCATTATTATCGCCTCCTTTCAATTTATCTCTCATGTCTAACTCATGCTGCAAATCTTTTATTTTTTCTTCGTATTTAGCAAGAACAACCTGCTGTCTTAAAGAAATATTTTCAAGCCGAGTTATTTCAGCCATTGCAGCATTAAGTACATCATCGCTTGTAATATTTAAGTCCATTAAAGCACCCCGCATTTTTCCATAACTCGATAAAGTTGGGAACCATTTATAGTAGTTCCACCAACTTTTATACTATCTACAGTCATTGCCGACGCATTGCCTTCATCATCAGAAACAGAAAAGCCATATTCTCCCGATAAAACAGTATAGTAACGCTGATGGATATTTATGATACTATCAGCAGTTATTTGAGTACCTTTCAATATAACCCCTGTAATAGTTCCACCGCTTATACTTTCCGCAACAAGTCGACCTTGACTATCTATAGCAGTTCTTAGAGTACCATCAGCACCAGTATAGCCTAACCCATTTCCGTTAAAAGTCATGTACCCACCAGAAGCACTACTTGCACGCAATTCAGTCGGATTCTGCCAATTTGGATAGGCTGTAATAACACCTGAACCTCCACTAGTTATCCAACTTTGTACATCAGTTACTTGATTGTTAATAGCTTCAATTCGATCTTTAAGTTGGTCATAGTTATCATTAAGAACTTGACTTTCAATCTTTAAATCCTCACCAATTTTTAAAATCGATGCTTTTTGAGCATCACTTTGTAATTTCAATGCCTGATTCATTTGTCCAAACAAATGGTTAGATTTTTTCTCAACTGTTGCAAGTTGTTTAGTGGTCTCATGTTGCATTTGTCCAAGTAAATGTTCATAAGTTAGAGGTAACTGTCCTATAGTTACACTTATATTCTGACCAAGCAAAACATCGTAAGTTATGGAGTTAACCATTGCTTTGTCTAAGATATTAAGGTCATCTACTTGTATTCCAACATAATCATAAAGATCTACTTGTCTAAGCTGTGAAAATTCATCTTCAATGTTTGGATATTCAACCGTCAATGAGTAATTTGGTCTACCAATTCGATATTCTCGCATATACTGCTCTGCTACTGTCTTAAGCTTATCTTTATCATTTCCAACATTATAGCTAGATAGATCAACTGCTTGTACTCTTAAAGCTTCTTGACCAGTTGCGTATTGAGAAATTAAAACTGGAGGATCTAACATTAAGGTTTGAGTTTCAACTTGGGCATCAGCGTCATTAGCTCCACCGATTCCAACATCACTTGCAGAACTAAAATCAAAATAAGCTGCATCTACCCAACCACCAGAATCAAGTCTATAAAAAGTATGACCATTAGAATCAGATTGACCCGTTATCTTTACTTGATCTCCTGTAGTTAAGTATTTGCCAGAAGCATCAGTACCATCAGGAGAATTGTAAATTGCTATTTTTCCTGATGATTGGATAATTGCTTTTCTTGCCGTATCTTCATCAACTGCAACTGAACCACTTTGAGTGAAGTCAATATTGTCATCACCCTTAACCCAAAAATTAGGGGCTATTTCATACCAACTCGAACCATTATTTGCTTTAGATACACTGGTTATTTTATGGAAACTTCCTGCTGCTAATTTATCGCTTCTTAATGCTTCTCCAGATGGTCCATAGGCTGAAACAGCATTTGCAGTCTTGACGTGGAGAATTCCAGTTACTGGAGTTGTAACGTAATCACTAGATTTAGTTACAGAAAAGTACTCCTCAGGTATCCATTGATTGTCATTACCAATGCAGTACCATTTACGACCATACTCATCATAACCAATTTTCCAAATCTTATATTGAATACCGTTTTCAACGTACTGCTCCATTGGTCTGTGTCCAGTTAGTGGTGAAGACCATAGCCGAACTCTACCAAGCCCAGCATAAACAACAGTACCAACACCCCGATAATCTGAAACAATGCCTCGATTATTATCTGTATCAGAAGTAATCTTTATTGTTCCTTGGCCTGTTGTAGAGTTAATAACATAGTTGCCACTTTTATCGAACGTGAAAAAGTGTTCATCAATCCATTGACCATCACCAATCTTATACCAAGTATTGCCATTACATGTATTGTCTTCAGCTTTAGCAGTAACTTGATAATAAGCACCATTCTGAACGTGACCAACTACCTTATTACCTTTATTCGGGCTATCGTATACTTCTGCACCACCAGTTCCAAGATATTGAACTGTACCTTTTCCTTCCATAGCACTACCATCAACCAAAGTCGTATTTGGTGTGTAGCTAGCGTACGGCATAATTGCATTGTAAGTGGAGTCGGTCGTATGATCTTCAACCGCTGAAAGCATATTCCGACCATACTTGATAATTATTCCTGAGTCTTCCCCTGCATGCTTTAATAACGACCAGTGGTAATTATTAAATTTCCACTGACCGTTGTAGATTGCTTGTATGGTTTGAACAACTGTATCACCTGCCTGGTCATCCCCAAGAAAAATGCTATTAGCATTCTCCACTTCATTGAACTGCCAAGCAACATTAGCAACTTTCTGTATATCAGTAGAAAACTGATAATCTGCAAGATTTGAACCATACGCAAGTGAACCCATAACTGCTTTAAAAGTATCTTTAGGCGTAGCATTGGCAATTGAAATATTCTTATAAATTGGCATCATTGAGAGGTCACCAGCAATGTGATTAGCAGTAACTGAGATACTCATTGAACCAACGTCTTTTGAAACGTTTATGATACGAAACTTCTGGTTCTGTTCTTCAGAACTCTTACCCATAGCACAAACAATCACACGACCACTGACTAACTCGTCTGCAAGAGGAGCATCAGCCTTGTAACTCATTGTAAGGTGTGGAATTTGGTTAGCATTTCGCACAACTTGCATTGATGTTGCACCCGTAAGAACCCCAAGTCCCAAAGTATCAGTGCTATCACTTGCGACTGTATGTAAAGTTGCTTTAACTTTCATAACTTTCGCCTCCATTTTGCTTGATACTCGAACTTACTATATTTTCCTGAAAGGCTAATCTTATTTACTCCAGATGCTAACTCTGGAAAGTCATTATTTGGAAAAATAGCACAATTAGCACGGTTTTGTGTCTTACTCTTGTATACTAAGCAGTTCTCACTGTCGATATAGACTTCATCGTCAATATTTGTAAGCTTGTACTGCAATCCATTAACAGTTAGCGTAAAATCTCCACTACCAACAATGTGAAAGGTTGGCTGTGAGGAGTACCGTTCATGGTTAATGACCGTTTGTGGTACATCCCTCCAAAGTAAGCCATCATACTGCATTACAAATGGTTTCACTGTTAATGTGAAATTCACTTTAGCCAGTATGCTATTACTAATTGAGATGGTTGGTGGTTGTGCAACATAACCAATAAATCTATAAGGTTCTAGCATAGATAACTGCCATTCTTCGTACGAAGTTGGTTCTTTATCTTGAGGTTGAAGCCAGTCGCAGAACTCCATAAACCACTCTGTCCAATCTTTATAGCCTTTAGGAAACTCCACTAACATATTGATAGGTTGTTGTATGTTTCCATAATTTGTTGCATCCATTAAAAAATCACCGTTAACACCAGAAACTGATGTTGCGGTGATATTTCTTTTAGGTTGAACAATATTCAATGGATAAGTAATTCTTGCACCAAAGTCTTCAGAACTTCGGCCACGATAAACAAGCTTAACGTAATTCACTAATATTCAACCTCCTATTCAATACTGCAGTAGCTAAATCTTTTCTCATATATTTTGAAAGTCCATCAGCTACTTTCTTACCATCAAGATTAATTGTGTTTTCAATTGTTGCTTCTGATGTAGCCCAAATTGTTAATAAATTGGCAATGGTATCCAAAGTTTCTGAAATGTGGCTTAGACTTGTGCTGTCAGCAACTACTGAAGTGTCTGGGTGGTCTCTTGCAGCAAGAATTGCAGCAGTTTGACCGAGAAGTTGGTAACTTTTAGCGCTCTTCATTGCTGAAAGAGGGATTGCCATTTCAGGTCCTGCTTCTCCAAATATTGAAGGTGTAGTAGCAATCCCACCATCAGCATACCCGTGACCATGACCAATAACCGCTAACATTGAACTGCCATATCTACGTAAAGCGTATCTAATAGCTGCAAGCATATTATCAAAACCATTGAAGATATTTCCGTGACCTGGAAAAGCATTTGCTCTAAAAGTACCTGGCTTAGTTTGAAGCAGTCCAGTTGCGTGACCATCAGCCAATCCATCAGTACCACCAACTGCATTAGGATTACCACTAGACTCAGTTTGAATTTGACGGAGCCAAGCGTTCACATATGCACCTGTAGTTGGTAAGCCATTCATTTCAAGGGCTTTTTCAAGCGCTGAGCGCCAACGCTCAACACCAGAGCCAGGTGGATTTTGAATTTGGTCATCGACCTTCTTAAGCATTTCTTTCCATTTAGCTTGGAAACCTGCGACCATCTTATGAACTACATCTTCGCCAAATTTAACAAAGTTAGCATTGCCGTGAAGCAAGCCGCTGATTGCTGAATTTACTAGGTTAGTTAGAGCTTGTGCTGGATTCTTTAACCATTTTTCTGCAAGTTCAAACTTGTCTTTAATCCCAGTAAAGAAGCCAGAAACTGCATTAGAAGCAACATTTATAATGCCTGAAACCCAACCACCACTTGCGTAGTGTTCTAAGCCTGCTTGTTCCATCAAGCGCTTAGTTTCTCCAGCATTATAAATATAATCGCCTGGTTCAACAGGAATAATCTTGTCACGCTCGTCGTACATTTCGAGAGAACCATCACGACGTTGAACAAGTTCTCGATAGTTTTCAGACTTTTCATCGTTAATGACTGCTAGTCGTCCATGCTTCTTTTCAATTTGACCACCAGTTGCAACATGGTGTAATGATCCAAATGCATTTTTACCTGTAAAGAATTTCCAAGCTGAATTAATACCGCCAACCATACCGTTAACAATATCAATTACACCATTAACGCCAGAACGTGCAGAGTTCTTAATAGTTCCCCAAACGTCTTTGAAAAAGTTAGAAATTGAATTCCAAACACTAGTCCAAGTATTCTTAATACTATTGAGTACCGATTCGGTAGTTTTAGCAATTCCAGAAACAGTAGTGTTGTGACTATTCTTTAAATTATCCCATTGCTTCCCAGCATTTGAAGAAATCTCGTTCCACTTGCTTTGCCAATCACTAGCCATTGACTTCAACCCATCTCCAGCAGTTTGAAGCATAGACTTAAAGAGGTTGTTGTGATTGTCTTTCATGTGTTTGCTAAAGTCACTAGAGCCTTTTTGGACATCGTTAAAGAAATTCTTGAAATTTTCCGATGAAACTGTCACAAACTTCTTAACGTAGTCTTTCAAGCTACTAGTCAGTGCAGAACCTGTCTTCTTTAGAGCATTCGCTCCAGATTTATGTTGTGCTTTTACTTTATTCCAGTAGCTTTTCCAAGCATTTGAAGCTTTTTTTGAGAAATTGGTTACACCTTTATGAAGTGCTGTAGTACCTTTATTCCACAAAGATTTGGTCTTAGCCCAACCAGATTTAGCTTTGTTGCCTACAGTCTTCCAGTAAGAGTCCCAACCTTTCTTGGCTTTTTTTGTAAAATTACTCCAGCCTTTATTAAGCTTTTGAGTGCCTCTAGACCATGACTTTTGTAAAGATTTCCATGATTTGTCAGTATTCTTTCCGACTTTCTTCCAGAAACTTGACCAGCTCTTTTGGATATCTTTAGAGCCTTTAGAGATTGCCTTCTTAAATTTAGGCATATTCTTGTTTAAGTAATTGGTTGCGTCTTTTCCGAAGAAGACATCAGAGATAATGTTACCCCATTTTTTCTTCTTGATATCATCAGCAACACCTTTCATATTAGTGTTAATATGATGACCAACTTTCTTAGCCATATTGGCAAAGAAATCAAAAGATTGGTGAGCGCCAAATCCTAACCATTGAACGAAGTTCTTAGGCTTGTTTTTCTTGCCTTCAGCTTGCCAGCCTTTGGTAAATTCGTTAACACCTTGACCACCCCATTTACCAATTTGACCACCTATTGCACTACCTAATGCTGCACCTGCAGGACCATCAAACCAAAGTCCAATACCGCCACCGATACCAGCACCAATACCTTTACCGATGTCAGCAGAACGTTTATCAGCATTGTGAATATCTTTAGTAAGACCTTCGAAAATAGAGGAACCAGCGTCTAGTGCAACACCTGCACCTGCTATACCAGTAGTGATCTTCCCTGCAGTAGATAGACCACCAAATCCAGCACTTATTTTGCCAAACCCAGTAGCACCTTTACCGCCAGCACTTCGCATTGATTGGAAAGCACCACCAGCAGTCTTTCCATTAATAAGGTCTTTAGTAGCCGTGCCTAACTGCTTCAAACTGGAAATAGGTTTATCAACAGCTCCAGGTAAACCTTTAACCCATTTGTAAGTATCATGGATAGCAGAACCTACACCATAAATACCACGAGCAACAGCAGTTAAGCCCTTAATTGCTGCAATTGCAACAATTGCTTTGGCAATCATCTTAATTGCGCCTTTATTCTTAGCCAAGCCATCTAAAGCACCTCTGATTTGTTTCAAAGGGTCCTTAGATTTAGCAGCATTCTTTGACGTAAGACCGAAAGCATCTGCAATTGTTGAGACTACGCTAGCAAAGGTTTTCCACAAATCCTTACCAAGCGTAACAGCAATCTCAACAACATCACTAGCCATTGCAGAAATGTCTTTTTCATGCTTACCAATGTATTCAAGTATTTTAGTACCCCAAACAGCGACTTGAGCAATAGCTTTTCCTAAATCCTTAGCACCTTGTTGCAATGCTGGACTAGCCATTAATTTGGAAAGTTGTTGAACTGCCTTATTTTGAGTATCAAAAAGTGGTGCAGCAATTTGCTTTTGTAAATCTTGCCAGCGTGCCTGCATTTGCTTCATTGCACCAGCTTGGGTTTTGCCAAAATTGCTGTAGGCTTTACCACCATCTTCACCAACTTTTTCAAGAAGTTGCTTGAATTGTTTCGTGGATAATTTTCCACTATCAATCATTTGAGCAAAGGCTGATTCAGACACCCCTGCCGCTTTGGCCATTGCAGCACCTAAACCTGGAGCTTGCTTAGACATACGGTTCCATTGACTCGAGGTTACTTTGGAACCAGTCATTACACGCGCCATAGCTTGTGAGAAGCCAAGCATTTGCTCATTGGTCATCTTGGTATTGTCACCAATTACACCAACAGCACGTGATAGCTTCATTGCTTCTTCCGTATTACCATTTGTGGCACGGTTCATTGTCATTTGAAGTTGAGTGGCTGATTCACCAGTTAAATTGGTGTTAGCCTTCAACTCTTTCATCTGGTTAACTAATTCTTCTGTTTCCTTAGAAGATTTACCAAATCCTGACCATTGAGCCTTGATCTTTGCTCCAGCTTTTGAAACCTCAATCCCTGTTGAGATGATGCCTTTCAATCCACTTTCAACAGAGCTGAAAGCATTAGATGCTAGGTTCCCAAGAAAAGCACCAGAAAATACCCTCTTGAAGATGCCTTGCGACTTTTCGCCCTCTTTGTTAACTCCTGCAAGCTTGGACTTCATCTTATCAAAGACTGAAGGGTTAGCTTTTCTAATTTCAGAGTCAAGCTCAGACATCTTAGTCTTAGTTTTAGCTAAACTGGTTGCAGTTTCGTCAACACGTTGCTTCTGAATTCGATATTTATCGCTAGCCTTACCAGCAGAATTCTCTATCTTTTCAAGTTCCTTAACTTGAACATCGTAGATCTTGTTCAACTGTTCGTAAGTAGACTTTAAACTTGAAAGCTTCGCCTTATTAGCTTCTGTGGCCTTTCCTTCTGCTTCCAGTCTGTCAATGTAAGCTTTTGAGGAACTGGATATCTTACGAAGTTCTGATTGAGCATCAGCTAAGCCAGATTTGTAATACTCTACCGAGTTCTTAGCTTTTTCTTGCTGATTACTTAAAGAGTTAAGCTTACTTGTTGCAGAAGCAATTTGACGCTCGGTTTTAGTGATTTGGTCTTGGTAACTAGAAAAAGCATTCTTTCCAGCTTCAGTACTTCTATCTACTTCGCCTTGTGCCTTTTTCAATTCTGATTGTTGGGCTTTCAAGCGCTCAATTACTTGCTTTTGCTTTTCAAGTGCATCAGAAACGCCTTTAAATTTAGCTTCTGCAGCACCTAGCTTGTCTCCTGCTTGTTTTAACTCAATAGCTTGAGTTTTCCAAGCACTTGAAACTTGAGTGATTTCATTTTTTAAATCTTTCAAGCTAGTGACGGCACTAGTATTTTCCATACCGACACGATAGCTGAATTTTCCTTCTGGTGTACTACCCATGTTTTGCCGCCTTTCCTAATGCTAGTTGCTTGGCAATAAATTCTGCTGCTGAAATTCTATTTTCAGGAGGTACAGCATTCATTACCTTATTCCATTCGAAAATATCTGTATTCTGGATTTGCTCAAGTGATAAGTGACCATTAATAATAGCTGACTTTTCGCTGTAATGTAAATCATCGAGAGAGCTTT
Organism: Lactobacillus fornicalis; assembly: GCF_055362665.1. Taxonomy (NCBI): domain Bacteria; kingdom Bacillati; phylum Bacillota; class Bacilli; order Lactobacillales; family Lactobacillaceae; genus Lactobacillus; species Lactobacillus fornicalis. The sequence continues at coordinate 23,055 of NZ_JBLTIM010000004.1, read as the reverse complement.
GCAGATAACTTATCTTTTGATCGATTGGTACTTTTTAAATCAGCCTCATTAGGCTCAATATCCTCCGTTCCAAGGATTTTGTGACAGAGCAAAGTAGCTGTGTCTTGCAAGTCATCAACATCAGCTTCTTCAAGCTTTTTCTTTTCGCTTGCTTTTAATCCTAGAACTTGAGTAATAAATTCAGCAGCATATTGAACTGGTGCAATTTTTGCCTTACGTTCGTTTTCTGCTTGAATCATTTGAATAGTAAGCCCTAAAATTTGTGCACGTTGTTCTAAGCTAATATCCAAATCTTCTAGCATTTCCTTTGAAACATCTAAATGAGTGTTGTACTTCTTTTCAATTCGTTCAAAGGTTTTTAAATCTTCTGCCTTTTCACCTGAAAGTGAAGTTAAGATACCAGCATCCCTCACAAGTTCAATCTCTTTATTTTTCCCATCATTAAAAGCTTCCAAATTCTTCTTTTGAAATTCAGTAGCACTTTCAACATTAGAAAATGATTGAGATAGTTGATACTCTTTCTTCAAGCCAATCTTTGAAGCATCAAAATCAAATTTAGCCATAATATCCTTTCTATTCCTCCAACCCACCCTGCACATCTATCGATGTTACTTATGACTGCTGTTCTGTTTGTTCTGCAGGACTAGCAGTTACTGAATTAGTTTGTTGCCCATTAGTTACTCGCAGTAGCAGTATAGCCTTGGAAAATGTGAGTAAGCATAGCTTCTTCTGTGAAGCCTTCTTCGCCTGATGAGAAGAATTGGTAAAGTAAGTCATCTGCTGGTCTTGCTTGTGCAGCAAATTGGAACACGTCGTGTACTAACACTTCGTTTTGGTTGTTAGTTTGCCAGTTCATACCACCAGATTGAGTAACTGTGCCAAATGGAAATGCCCAGTAGAACTTGTTTTCTCCTGAATGAGTAACACCAATGATTGCAGCATTAACAAGCTTATTACGCTTAACGGCATAACCCTTATTAGTATCATCATGATCAGCACCTAAAAGAGCTGCAGTAATTTTAATTGGTAAGTCATTAGCACCAAAAGTAGCAGTAGGTGCAGCAACACCAACGGAACTTTCAGTTCTTAAGTCAGAACCGTAGATTGCTTGTGCTGCTGGAGAAATATTTTGAATATGAAATTGCGTAGCACCTTTTGAAGTACCTGCGTTTGCGTAAAAGAGGCCATTCTTGTTGAAGGCCTTGTTGTCAGTCTTAATCTTGCCTGTATCATCTGTTAAAGCAATGATGAAGCTGTCAAAACCTGTGATTTGCATTAGAAATCATTCCTTTCTGTTCTGTCTAAGTAGTAAATCTTCACAAGTTGCTCTGTAGTAGGGTCAACTGTGTGAGCTCTTGAGAGCCTAATTCGCCACTTTTTTGCTAAAAAAATAGACTCAATCTGTCGTTCTATTGTGTCTATATCTACGTCTTCTTTAGTTGAGAAAAAAATTTGAAGCTCAACTGACTGATTACGGTCTTGAAACTTATCAGAACCATAATTAGTTAAGTCCTCTGTAACTTCGGTTAGTAAAACAGTAGTGCTGTCACTAGCGTCCTGTGTTTCTGGAGGTACACGGTATAAGCAAATGTTGTCAATTCCGTTAATGCTTGCTTCTCTCAGCACTTCGCCTGCTTCAACTACTGGTAGTCTAGTCGTGCTCATTGTTTAAAACCTCCGACAACTTAGAACTCATAGCATCAGCAATCTTCCCTGCTGCTTTCTGTTGAGCTCGTTGAACAAAGTGTAGGTTAGCCATTTGTTTGGTAGACATCTTCATGACCCCATCGTTTACCCAACCTAAAAGAGCTATATCATCGTCCTTATTCCAGCCAACATCAGTGTCTCCTGTTTTGGCATTGTCGATGGTATAGCCCTCTTTATAAGTAATCCCTTCACGTAAGTGATGGTCGTGTAAGCCATTCTTACCTGCACCAATTTTTCTAGCCTTGCCATAGTCTAAATCTGAAACTGGTGTTTCATCTTTTAAGACTTCTGCATAAGCTTTAGCACCTGCACCAGTAACTTTGGCTTTCTGCTCTGCCGTAAGATTAACTTTCGAAGCAACTTGCTTGTAAAAGTCGTTCAAAACATCGTCTAAATCATTCATGACCTGCACCTCGTTTGCTTTCTTTAATTGTGATCAAATCGTAGGTCACATATGAGTCTTCATCTAATGAAACATCGAGAATATCATACGTAACTCCGCTGATTTGAACACAAGTGCATGATTGTAACTTATGAGAGTTCTCCTTTCCGTGTTGGATCTTGATAACTCTTGAATTTTCAAACGAAGTACCAATCAGCTCGTATTTCTGTGATCTAGTCTGTTTTACATTTGAAAAATGGACTTTGAAAGCAGGTTTGAACACTCGATTGGTCATTCCTGACAACGCTTGTGAAGTTCCATAGCTTCCAAATGTGCAAGTCTTTTGCATTAAGTAAGGCTGTACAGCATTAACGTAACCAACCATTTGAACCAACCTTTCCTTTGAGATGTGATAGCATCATCCGCAAGCCAATCGATGTACCATTTGCAAGGGTTCGGTCGTAGAACATTTGAGTTGCTAAAGTCTTAACGGCTCGAACAAACATCCCATCTTGAAGCATTTCATTAGTATCGGCTTTAGAATCAACTGAATCTTTGACAAACGATAGACTATCCTCAACCAAAGTGTTCAAGGTGGATTGATTTTCTTCGGTATCATCTAAATTGAGTTCTTGCAATAGTTGAGTCTTTAACTCATCTAGTGTCATAACCTATCACACCTTTCTAGCTATTTACCTGGAGTACTTGCAGCTTGAGTTACTGTCTTGTTGCCAGTGTACCAGTTGATTAAATCGCCACGGTATTGTTGGTAATCTGCTCGCATGTAAATACCAAGAATTCTGAAGAATTCATCGTATGTATCAATGAATTTACCAGTAACTTCGTTTTGCATAAACTTAATTGCTGCCTTTTGAAGAGGAGTGATAATCATGTTAACGTCACCGTCTTTGGCATTAGGGAACAAAGTATCGTCAATAATCACAACTGATTTACCTTTGATGAAACCGTCAGTGGCCTTAGTTACATCGGGTTGAATTAATGGACGGCCCATGGTGTCCTTCATGCTATCTAAGTAATAGAAGGCTGCTTGTGAAAGCACAATGTTTGATTGCTTAGAATCATTTGGCTTAAGCTTCTTATCAATTGCTTCAGTAATCGAGGCTAATAGGTCACCAGTTGTTGAAGCTGTAATGTTGTTAGTTAACACTTTCATGATTTCGTCATCGTCGGTGTTGTCTTTAAGATCCACACATCTTTGAGCAAGTTCTGCTTCCCAGTTGTAGTCTGAATCGTTCAATAATTCGATTGAGTATGGATACTTCTTTGAAAATGATTTTAAGTCCCACAAAATTTGTTTAATTTGAGGGGCTGTACCAGTTTCAGATGGTACAAATTCGCCAGTTCGCTTAGTCAACTTACCAGTTTCTTCTGAAAAGTATGGTAACTTTCCAGTTGTGTGTTTTACAGAAATGGTTCTAATCATGTTTCCCAAACGTGCAAATTGGTGTTGATCATGTTCTGCAGCAAGGATATCTTGTGGAATTAATACTTGCCCAGTTGAAAGACCAATACCACCTTCAGTAGCATCACGCTTAACTTCCCCAGTTTTTAAGTAATGCAAAAAGTCCCGTTTGTTTTCAGCAACGGGACTATCAGTTTTTTGATTTAAGATTTTTGGCATCTTCATGCCTCCTTTATTGTCTCTAGTTTCTTGTTCAGGATTTGCATCCCTCTTTTGGCTTTTTCTGGTTGTTTGTTTAACAGCATTCTTGTCTTTGTCTTCTTCGTCTGAGTCTGTTGATGAGTCATCGCTGTCGTCCGATGAGTCGTCTTCATCGTCACGTTTAGCTTGTTTGCTAAGAATTCCAGCAACTCGCTTAGCTAAATCATCAATGTCAATGTCAGGCTTCTTCTCATCTTTCTTTGAAGAATCATCACGTGTTTCTTCCTTAGAATTTTCATCAGTTGAATTAGGTTCTTGAATTCCAGATTCTTTGTCTTTTAAGTCTTTTACTTCTTGTGGCATCTCTGTGCCTCCTTTTTCTAAAAATTGCTTGAGTGAACGTTCAACATTTGCACTAGTTTGCTGATACGCTGGAATTGGAGTGAGTGAGATTTCATTTAGTTGTGAAATCTCGTTAATTTGGTGAATGGTTTGACCTGAGTCATCACGAGACCAATCATCGTCACCGATGTTGAAGCCAATAGAACAGCCTTTGATATTCCCTGCTTTAATGTCAGCGAGTGTGTCATTTCCTAAAGTTGTGTTTGGCATTGTTGCTTCAAAGTACAGTCCTTTGTCATCGACTCTTACACTCAAAGTTCCGCTATCGACTCTGGCTAAGATTTGGTCAAAGTCATGTGATCTAAGCAGCATCACACTTGATAAATCCAAGCCATCTAATGCTTCAGGCTTGATGTATTCGATGAAAGGCATAGGAACGCTTGGTTGATTGAACAGCATTCCGTAACCTGTAATCTTGTGTGAGCCATTCTCAGCATCTCGAGTTGTCAAACTAGCCAGTTGCAAATTGATTGAGCGAACGTCGCATTTGAAATCATTGCTTTTTGGCATTTTTTGTCACCTCCTTTCAAATTTGGGTACAAAAAAAGCTCAAAAAAGCGCTTTTTTTTCGTTTTTGAGCTCATTTTTTTGATATAAATTAAAATTTTAGTCGTTTTTGTCGTTTATATTTTTGGTGTTGTCTAAAAGATTAGTACCTTCATCAAGGTCTAATTCAGGGAAAACACCTCTATTTTTTAGTAATTTTTGGGCTTGAATAGGTGCTAAAACACCTGCAGAAGCTAATTTTTGGACATTGTTTATTAATTCACTGTTGTCACTGTCAATTGCACTAGCAATATCAAGCTTCACATCTGTTCCAAGCTTCTGACTTAGCTCGCTTTCAATAGGCTTAATGTAAATTGATAGAGAACTTTGATAGAATGCTCTAATCATTGTGATATTAGACTGAGCGTCTTGTTTTCCTGAAAGATAATCTGCAGGAATTCCAAATGCTTTGGCAATTTGGTCTTGTGAAAATGACACATTTTGCAGAAATTCTGTAACATTTGGAGAAATATTAGTCGTTTCAACGTCTGCACTTTGGTCAAGTACAACTGCACGACCAGCATTTTCACCAGTCGTTTGCTCTTCAAAAGATTGTCTGGTATTTTCCTTTGCTTCTTTACCCAAAGTTGCATTTGGAACTTTAATAAAGATACTTGGCTTGATTGCATGTCTTAGTGTTGAAATAGCTAACTTACTAGATAGGTCTTGAACTTCAATCTCATTGAGCAAGCTATCGATTGGAGGAATACCCATATACTGAGTATCGCTTTCGCCTGAAACAGTGCATCTGAAATGAATCACTTCACTTGAGTCGTATAAGAAATCACCAGAACGTTTTGAGTCGTCAAAGTGAATGGTGTAAGTTAGGTCTTTGCCATAATCGTCTAATGCAACTGTTACTTTTTCGTTTGGCACGGGTTCAATTCGTATTGGATATCCATTTGCATCACGGTCAATAATTGCAAAAGCATTGCCAGTAAGCATCATTTGAACAATCATAGCCTGCCAAACACTAAAACCACTCATTAAATTGCCAAGAGGAGCATTCAATACATCAGTAATTGGTTGAGCATTTGTCACAAATCGACAGCCTGCTATATCACTTGAAACTCGTGAAATAACTGCGTAAACGTCTGAATTCTTTAAGGCAATTGCGCTTGTAATTGCTTTCGGCTTAATTGAAACAGGCTGACCCTGATTAAGTATCCAGACAGGTGAACTGCCAGACAGCATTTTTTGCCGTTTAAATAAATTCGATAAAAAAGCCATATATACCTCCTAGAATGAAAAATTATTAGTGAAATAATCGTTAATTTGTTGCTCAGACATCCCTGCAAACGGGTCATTCTTGTTCTTTTTCTCAAGTGAGATGTCGTCAAAGTGGAACATTGCAGTGTACCAAGCGTCAATTAAGGCATCGACAAAGTCAATCTTGGTTGTTGCCTTTTCCTTGTCGACCTTAATTCCGTTGTTATTGCTGAATAACACAGCGTTCTTAAGTGAGTATTTGATAATTGGATCATCTAAGTAACGTATCTCACGAGTATCAAACTTCTGTCTTAAGTCAATGGTTGGATTAGTTAAGGTTTGGATAACGTTTTTAACTGCCATAGTCTTCCAGTCGAGCTTCTGTTCAATCCAGCCAATCATACGTGACATCCCCCATTGGTCGTAACAGAAATACTGCACATCTAAGTGGTTCTTTTCCACAAAATCGACTAACCAGTTGAAGATAACCCCATCATCGATATAGCCGTATTCGTTCTTGGCAATGTCACAGTAGCCTTTTCTTTCGGCGTCCCTATAATTAATCCCATCTTGCTTTTCTTTGATTTCAATGTTGTTCTGAGCCCTTGCAAGAGGTACCCAAGAATGCTGTTTGATGTAGAAGCGCTGATTATTAGCACCATCTAAATATGGAAATACAAATACCAAAGCCGTATCATCGCTGAAATTAGACTTGTCAAAGCCAATATAAACAGCACGGCCAAATATATTAACTGGCTCTTCAGGAACGATAGCAGCATTAACATCATCCAATTGCAAGTAAGTATTTTTCTTAACTTGAAGCCAAAGATTAAGAGACTTGTTCTGAAATTCCTCAATTGAACCATCTAACATCTTGTTCTCACGTTCTGAAAGCAAAGACTTTAGCATTTGGTCCTTTTTTTCAGGAGACAAATTCATAATTGGGTTGGATTTACACCAAGTCTCAGGTTTATCAACTTCAATCAGTGCGTCTTGTTCCCAAATTAAACAAAGATTGTCATCTAAGGCTCTGTCACAATCCCGTTCCATAACGAACTGTAGCAATCTTTGGTCTTTGTAAAATTGCGAGTTGCTGTCTGGATAAGCTGTGGATATCTGCAAGAATACGTGATTAGGTTCTTGTGCCTGTCCTGAAGTGATTTTCCCGTTACCAGTCCTAATCTTTCCAATGTATTTGTCATCTCCGACTTCATCCCCAACAGCAAATTGATAGTGAAATGAGTCTAATTGTCCTGACTCATAAGACTTTCGCATCAAGATGTTGTTGTATACCCGTGAAATAATTTGGTCGGTTAAGACATCAATTTGTTGGTCTTTGAATGTCTGCCTAAATGCTGGACTTTCGCTCATCTTTCGAAACATGGTTCTAAGATAGTCGAACCCTACACGAGATTGGTCGGTTGTTGGAGCTACAAACAAGTATTTTCTGTTGTAAGTATCATTGGCTTCGATTAGAAAATAAAAAGCAGCTAAGATAGCTGCAATGTATGTCTTACCATTAGTTCTAGCCATTGAAAGAGTCGCCCGTACATAGCGAACACGGTCTTTTTCGTCACGCCAAGCCACAATTGAGCAAAGAATTGCTTTCTGAAAGTCTACAAGTGGTAAAGGAACACCAGCATTAACATCAGGAACCAGCTTAGCAAAGTTTAAAATTGCTCGAGCCTTGTTCAAATCATAGTGATATTTGAATTCAGGGTCTTCTTTCTGTCGTCTTAAATCTTGGAGGTGTCTGAAACAGGCTAGTTTAATCATGTATCCTGCTTGTACTCTGCCTTCTAAGACTGAAAAAGCGTACTTGGTTAACGGGTCTCTATAGTTCTTAAAGATTTCAGTGTACTTACCTGCATCTTTTTCTTCTGTATAAGCCGTTTGAAGGTCGAACCCCTTCTTAGTAAAATCGTACTTTTTCACTAGAAATCACCACTTTTTGCATTTAAAATCTCGGCTAAGCTTGGTGTGTCATCATCTTGACTGTCAATGCTTGCCATCAAGCTTGCACGACTTGCTGGAGTTAGTCCTAAATCAGAACTAAAAGTCTTAATTTGCTTCATTGCGCTGTCCATTGTTGTTACTGCAGGGTTCTTTTGATAGCGAGTGAACTCTTTATCCAAAGTTTTGCCTGTTGGTAAGATTGGAGTCGTCCAAACTTCACGCTGAATGCCATTTTTCTGCACATTTTCGAAAGCTTCACGATACAACTGGATTGCCGAACATAAGCATTCAACAGTAGCCTTGTCAGCCTGTTTAACTACACCAGTTTCTTGAAGGATTGGAATGAGCCGTTGCCAAATTGTCGCAGCAAGTGTTCCTTTCATGTAAGAAGGTGGAGTTTTCTGAAGCGGTGTCCAATTCTCGGTAACTTTTTTCAATTTTTCCGTTTGTTCACGTTGCTCAGGTCGTGAATTTGGATCAGTTGTCAATTTCAAGTTGCGTCCTTTGGCCATTTTTCCGCTTTTCCTCCTTTCAAAACAAAAAAGGCAAACTCACGTTTTGCCCCCTCCATGAAAATATTGATTTTTGCATTTGGCTAAAAAGATGACTCCCCTGTTGTGTGCTGTAGGCCCCTTCCCCAGGCGGGGGGTATCAATTTATTTTTTCTCTCAAAACTTTCAGCCACCATTTTTTTGTTGCGTGTTTCAAAATTGCGTCACCATTTTTCTTTTCAGCAATTTTCTGTTCAAGAATTGTCTTGCGTGTATGTTCTCCTTTGGATAAACACCAAAGATTATTCGTATCCAGTGGGTTTTGGCACAAACGTCGTGGAACGATATGGTCAACAATCAAATCATGGTCGTCAATCACTCGGCCACTGACTGCGCTTGTGTACAGGTCACGGCTTGCAACATACTCACGAACTCTTTTCCACTTAGCGCTTGAATAGAACTCTGTTGCTTCTTCACTGCGTTCAAACCTGTTGTAGTGTTTGTAATAAAGCAAGCGCTGCTCATGACTAACTGGTTTAGGGATGTACTTATGAAACGGTGCATGCACATCACAATAGCGTTGCTTAATTGGTACAACTGTATGACAACCACGTTGTCCGCACATATGGACTCTCATACGTAACCTCGCTCCTCTTTTAATCGCTGCTGTTCTTCAAATGGTAACAGCCAATTGATAGGAATGTTAAATGGTATCTTGCATATATCTTCTAACTTAATGTTTAATCCTTCTTGATACTTGTGACGCCACCGAGGTATCTCTTGCTTAACTTTCATCCAACCAGTAAAGCTATCAATGTAAGGCTTGAATTGAATACAAGCGTACTGACTGCCAACTTCACCACTTGATGTCAGCATACCGCACTGTCCTCTGGTCGCTGATATCTGAATCACCACCGTTCCTTTTGGATATACTTTTTTTGCTTTTGCTCTTTCAATAGTTGCAAATCTTCCGAGTAACATTTGATTCTCAGATGGTGGAATAAAAGGCTTGCTTACCCCCCCAGTTTGCATATGCAATGCACGCTTTAGCATTGGTCCATAGTCTTTGCGTCTAATAATCTTCTTTGACTCGATATGGTCGATTGCTTCTTCAAGCCACTTAGTAACATTGAACTCTTCTGCAACTTGTTTGCTGTGAGGCATTACATTAATGTCGCTGAAACTTAAATAGTCATCTTTGCTATTTTGTATGAAATATACCTGTTTAGTTTCGCCAGTTAATGCATCCCCGTGAACTACAATTGCATTCATCCCACGCAAAGCCAAATTACATAGCAAGTACGGAATAACGTTATCTGCCAGTTCTGATGCAAAGTAAAAGTATCGATGTGGCACATACGTCCAAGGTAATTCTGCAGTCATATCAGCCCACCACTTCTGAATTAATAATGAGCCAGTACCTGCAGTAATATCTGCAGCAGTATAGCCTTTCTTGTGAAAGTATCGCTTTTCCATATCATTCTTGAAATCAGCATCGTATTTTGTGTTAACAATGATGGATAAGAGTTTTGATACTTCGTCTGGCGTGTAGTCTTGCTGATTTGCTTTCCTTTCTGCTGCGTATTCTTCAAAGTACTGCTTGAAAGTATCTTGAACCACACATTGTGCGTCTAACTTCAATAATTGTTTAAAAAAGTTATTGCGTTTTTCTGGATCAAAAACAATCTTTCTCAAAAAATTTTCAAATTGAATATGTTGTGTAACACCAGCAATCTTCCAGAATTGGTCTTTTGAAATCATGTTTGTGTTGCACCTCCATAAAAAAATAAAACCAGTGGAGGTATCGCAACCTCTCTGCTCCTAAATGAGCCACTGGTTTTGAGAAAAAAATACATGAAAACTCTAAGCGTTACTTAGCTAGATATTATTTTGGCCCATTTAAGGGCTATGAGTAGCCGAGCTCTCGAAAACTCGTTGAGTTCCACCAACTACTACTCAGACAGCTAAGAGCATTGGCTGTCTCGCAATGTTTACATCGTGTCTAACTGTTTATTGCAGTTAGCTCCATGTCCGCTCTCCTCGAAACCGTTGAGGGTCGTCGCAGACTAAAACACGCTGCAGAATCGAACTGCCATAAAAGCACCAGCCATGTTTGATTTTTGCATTATAAAATGAGGAATAAAATGAAAAAACTAAAAAATCTACAATGATTTATAAAAGCTAAGGTTAAATCAACAGTTTAACAGTAGGGATGCCTGCAACTACTAGCACATCCCTATAACCAAGTAGCGGACTCGAACCGCTATTACACACCAGTCTTGGTCTTAATGTTCTAGGAGATACTCACGAACGAGTTGGTCCCACATTTATACTGAATTTCTGCACCGTCGTAGCTTCATTTCGCTACACTACTAATATTAGCTGATATCCTTCCGCATGACTTCCGGTCTTTTTCCGGTCTTTTTCCGTTTTTCATTTTTGGTGTTCTGGAAAAAGGTCAAACAGGTCCAATTCTGTTGTTTCGTGGATTGGCTGTTTTTCAGCTTCAAAACCTTTAGGATGTGCATTGGCTACACTGTCAACTGTGTCATTGTACTTCATTAACAATCTAAGAACACTGTCAACCGTGTCTATGTCGGCAATTGTAAAGTCCTTGTCAAATAAAGCTTTTCCATCACGTAAGCAATCTTTCAATGTGTTTGTGTAAACGATAAAGTCTTCTACTTTCATCCCTGCTATGGAGTAATTGTTCCAAGTATCAACCATCATGTCGCTAATTGTTTCATTCATTGTCATTGCCTCGATAAACGTGTAAGTCCTCTGGATTTTTAACACAAAGTACGCCTTGCCAATATTCAAATCTGTCTGCAAATTCGTTCAATGCACGTTTGTGCATTACATCAAATTGAGTATGCTGATATTGAACTAGTCGTGATACTTGAAAGATTGGCTTCTCCTCAATGTAAATTCCAATTAATATCTGTCGGCTAGTTGCTGTGCATCTAAAAATGCTTTCGTGAACAGCTTGTACAACCGTCTTGGCTTCCAGACTCCTAATAATTTGACGTTCAATAACGTTCCCCGTTGCTCCGTGTGCTGGAGCTAGTGACAGCTTCGGACTGCTTAAAGAATTTAAATCATACCCACTAAGTCTAATCGCTCTTACAAAGTCTCCTCGTAGGAATTGTTTAACTTTTTTAGCGGTTTTTTCTACATCAACTTCAGGAAATAGCGTCACAACTGCCACACTCCTCATCTTTTATTCCCCTTTATTTTTTGAACTGAAAACTTCAGCAAGTTGGATATCTAAAGCTTTACGGTTCAAATAATGACCTGCAACTTTGAGTTGCATTAAATACTTGTCGTTTCCTGTTTCTTCGTAGTCGAAAAAAGTTAAATGAATGAAATCAACAAGTTCTTCTAAATTCATCTTAGCAATTTCATGCCATTCTTTATCTTCTCTTGTCATAATTTACCTCTCGTAATTTATCCCTAATTTCACGTCTGTTGGCTCTTTCAGCTTGTGTCCATATTTGTCTTCAAGAAGGTCAGCTACTTTTTTATAAATCTTTTTATTCATTTCTTTAACCATGCAGTAATAGTTGCAGTACCAGTCACACCAAGAATTTCACTTTTATACATAACTTCTATTTTTTTGTCATCATAGAAAATACTAAGTCTGCAATCATTGTCAACTAGTTCTCCGTCTTTAATTTTTGTTAAACCAGTTTCGAACCATTTAGTGCCAATCTTTAAAGCGGGTTCTTTAGATAAAGATTCAAGCTTTTTATAGAAATTATCGTTGCGAAAGGCAAACCATGCATCCCTGGTACACCACATGTTGTAAGCGACTTTTGCAGCAACATATTTGTCTGTTATGGTAATTTTTTTGGTCATTGTTAATCCTCCAAAACGTAGAGTCCTCCGCCAGATTTTTCCAAACCAGTAGTAACAACCTTTTGCGGGTTGTAAATAATAATCCCACCGTTTTTTAAAAAATCATTTACCGAGAACATTGCTTCGTGGCTATCTTTTTCAAAAAATTGTAATGATGAAATTTGGCTATCAAACTTGGAAATAGACTTTCTAACAACAAATTTTAAATTTTGACTTTTATAAAATTTGGAATTTTCAATTGTACGTTGAAGTTCGTCTAACTGAGCTGTTTTTTTCTGATAAAATTTGGTTTCTTCAAATTTCTCAAGAACTTCAATTGGCTCAGCATAAAACACAAATTTTGGATTAAATGCTACTTTTTTTAATTTTTCAGCAAAATAGTATTCTCCATTGTCATTTCTAAAGTCTGCTGAACGGCCAACAATTGGCTTGTGTTCTGACATTGCCTCGATTGCGTGTTCATACTCTACAGTAACTACACGATCATATTTTTCGAAAATTAATCTTGTACATTTTAATTTAGTCATTGTTCCAACTCCTCAACTGTAACTTCAACTCTTGGCTTTTCTGCGTATGCTTTAAACGCTACAAGCTGGATAACCTGCTTATCGTCGTGATAAATGACTCCATTTAAGCTATCCATTATGCCTTTCACTATGTTGTCGATGTCTGGCTTTTTTGTCGGAACTTCCTGACCAGATAAACAAGCTTCACGTCTTTTCTTTGTATAGGACTTATACAAACCAAAGTATGCCTTGACTGTAATTTTTAGCGGTGTTTCCAGTGGCTCCCCTGAATAGACTCTTTGAGCGCACATTGTTGCCATTGCTTTATATTGACGTGACTTAGCTGGATCATATGTTTGAACGTAACCTCGATGTCTGGAGAAGCGTGGCCTGCCTTGTCCTACAGGTTTTCCTGGAATTGTAAACTCAATTATCAAACTTTACATCGCCTTTCTTTATGAGGAACATGTCCTCACCTTTGCTGAAATTAACTAAGCAGTTTCTAGGGATGCATCTCCAGTTGTAATAACCTCTTGTGAGTACATATCCTTGCTCAGATAGCTCTTCTTTAATGTATCTATATGCAGTGTAGTGAGTCCTAATTGGCTGATAGTTTGTGAAGTCACGAACCTGTCCAATGGTTTGAGCGTAGAAAACTGGCTTTCCATTTTTCCTTAACTCATACATAAAGTGCGGTCTTGCTTCTATATGATAGATTTTTCTAACTCCTGAGATTGCTAAAGTGTTGTAACCAAATACTGTGCTAATCTCAGTTGAAGTGTAGCCATCTTTTAGTAAAGAAATAATTTCCTGTCGACCTTGTTCACCAACATTTCTTGCTGCAACCATAACTCTATGGAGCGAGTTTTCACTAATCGACCTTTCGAAAACTTTAGTTAGTGGTGTGTTATGGTAATCACCACTGAAACTCTTTCTAAGTTTCAACAATTTTTCATTATCTTCAGGAACTTGGGACAAAGAGCCATATTTCTTTTCAAGGGCTTGAATATCTTCAAGCTGTTGTGCTTCCATGCTTACCTCCTAAAACGGCAAATCATCGTCACTAATGTCAATCGTGTCTCCTCCATCTGCAAATGGATCTGGAGTTTGTTGAGCAGGTTGTGCTTGTGCTGTGGTCTGAGTCTGAGCAACAGGTGTGCTTGTAGTAGCTTGTTCTGGCTTACTGTCCAAAAGCTCAAAGTTATCTACAACAACTTCAGTCACATAAACTCGTTGACCATTCTTATCTTCGTAATTTCTGGTTTGGATACGTCCATCAATTCCAATTCTTGAGCCTTTGTGAGTGTATTGTGATAGGATTTCAGCACCCTTTCGCCAAACAATACAGCTGACAAAGTCCGTCTCTTTGTGTTCTTTGTCTTTGCTGTACTGTCTGTTTACTGCCAAAGTAAAGAGTCCGACTGAAATTCCACTCTGTGTTTTTCTCAAATTAATGTCTTTGGTCAATCGACCAACTAAAACTACTCTATTAATCACTTGGTAACCTTCTTTTATTTCATCAAATTCTGCCATTCTGAGCGCTTATCCTTTAATTGCGTAAAATCTACCACATGACCTTTTGCACCTCGTGTAAGTCGTGAAAACAGCTTCTGATTGTAACCACTTTTAAATTTATCAATCGATAAATTGCTGGTTATAATAATTCTTTTTTGAGAATTAAAAATGCTGTAAAGGACACGCTGTACAAATTGACTGGCTTCACTCATTTCATCTTTTTCTCGCATATTGCTTTCAGTTCCAAAGTCATCCAGCACTACTAAATCTGCTGCAACAATTTTAGAAACAGCTCTTTCTTCAGTCCAATACTCGCTTGGATCATTAAAAGAATTTCTGATTTTTTGAAATAATGATGCAGTATTAATAAATAAGCACTTCTGACCTTTTGAATGGTCATTAACAGCTTTCAGCATCGACATCGCAAGATGTGACTTTCCAGTCCCTGCAGTTCCAACTAGTAACGTGTTGAACTTTGCTTCAGGATACTGATAGTACTGACCTGCAATCTTATGACACAGCTGATAAACTCTATCCTCTTGCGTTCCAGGTTCATGCTTGAAGTTGTCAAAGCTACATTTGAATGTATCCTCGTCGTCTACTAGTGAGTCACGTCTTAACCAGCGTTTGCTAAGCTCAGCTGTAATTTTCTGGTCAAATGTCTTCTTTTCTGCTAGCAGTTTTTCAAGCTCACATTTAGGACAGACTGGTTTAACATCCCTACCAGCAATTGTTGCTAACTTGCAATTGTGTTTGGGGCAGATTTCATCAACTTCAACAACTGCTAAGAGATTAGCTACGCTCTCCATCTTGGTTTCCTTTCATAAAACTGCTGTAAATCTTGTCAATTTGCTCGTACATAGACTTAACGTTCTTTTGTTCTTCAGCAGACAAATTTTTAAACCATTTCAATGTCTTACTTTCTTTTTCTGTAACATTAAAAGGTTTTGGAAAAACAGATCTATATTTTCTAGTTAAATTTGGTGTTAAGTGAACATTTGTTGTCCCTAAACTACTAATAAGTTCAATTGTTCCATCAGGTCTGCACACCAAATCCCAATTTATTGGGGAAAATTTAAACCATATTCCAAAACAATTGTTTGAAGTTACGCTCCAATTTGATAAGTCTAATGCTTCAGGTGCTTTCCATTCACTAAACAAGGCACACAAGTGTCCTGTATATCTGTTTACAAAGTAATCTATGAAGTTTCTTTCGTCTTCTGTCATTTTCATAATTTAGCCTCCCAACTGCTCCAATTGTTGATAGAGTAGTTGCTCCTATCAATCTCGTTTAAATATCCTTCAAATTTAGTTCCAAACAGTGTTTCAGGTCTAAGATACTTAGCCATCTTTGTATCTGCTTTCCAGTCCTTACACTTTTTAACTATAACTTTCTCAAAATCATCAACTGTAAAGCCTTCTTTGAGCCTTGCATGTATAAGCTTTTTAGTCTTAGCTGACGATGCTCGATAGTGACTACCTGTTTTATCGTTGAGAAACTGTACTATAGCCTTTACTTGCTTAGAGTTGTCAACCTTTTTAGAGCTATTGTCTGGCTCAGCCAGACTATATTTTGTATGTCTTTCTTTTGTATTATCTTTTTTTGTAAGGTCTTTATTTTGTAGTGTTCGATTTACCTGTGTAGGTTTTTCGAACATAGGCTTTTCTGACATAGGATTATTGAACATAGGCTCGTCTGTAATAATCCAGTCACTATCAACAACTTGGCCTTTGTCATTTCGCTTGCGGTATCTTTTGAGATACCCTTTGTCTTCCAATTCTTTAAGCCCTGCTCTTAACGAAGCTCTGCCATCAGGAGCGTGTCTAGCAACCTCTATCTCATAGAACTGCCAGTCCGAAGGCTTTGATGCTAAGTAGAGGAATATTCCTCGCGCTTTCCAGCTCAGTTTGTCATTCTGTGCAATTGAATTTGGAATTGTTGTGAAATGTGTGACAAATTTCTTGCTTAACTTTCCCATTTTTATGCCCTTTGTGTTATCCTTTCATTGAGGGATGTTGAAGCATCCCTTTGAGATTACAAAACTTTTTCTAGAGAAAAGTAGTGTGTTGCGCACTGCTTTTTTTCTTTCTCTAGAGATTATGGTCCCAAGGTAAATCAGGATTTTGCACCAAAAACACCACGCACAAGATGCTGATGACCGCCAAGAGCGTTACTGTAATACACCAGACTTTGAAAGCACCGTCTACTGTGATTTGTTTGTTCCAGCGTCTTAAAATCATGTTTAGTAAGTCTTGGTAAGTAACTGCTTGCTTCTCTTTCCATGCTTGTAATAATTTCATAGTTCATTTTTACTCCTCTAATTCTTTAATTTTGCGTACCAGTTAATTCTGTGTCGGTTCTCTTTCATCCATTTAGCTGCAGTGTCTTCAAATATAATTGCGTAACGTCCATTAACGTTTTGACGTGGATTAATACACCAGCCTCCCGTTTCGTAGTCAATTTCCTTGCGAAATTTATCGAAAATAAAAGTCCTAACCCATTCTGGTGACTTACCACCGCAATATTTTTTCCGAAACTCATCGAGTTTAATAGTTCTGCCAGTGAGCTCATCTTCAAGCTTTGGTCTCATCTCTAAAAACGTTGATTTGATTAAATCTTGCAAAGATTTTCGATTAATTAAATCCTCCATATCTAATCTCCTAACTCAAAATTTAAATCTATAATTCCTCGATAATACGTTGATTTAATAAAGTTGCTAAGCTCTTCATCTTCTTTGCCTTGATAAGTCACAGGCTTAACGAGATAGAACTTGAAGTCTAAAGGTGCTCTTACTGAGTAATCTTCCCAAGTTAATAAATAATCGTCACTTCTAATGTCGTAGCCTAACCAGAAGCCATCACAGAAGCAATCTGAAATCATTAATACGTCTTTGCTGAATTCTTGCTTATTATGCTTCTTAAAGTATTCAGTATCTGGCATCTTGAAATTAATCATGCTTCGATACTGTTTAATTAAGCCTTCAAACACAACTGCTTCAAGTTCTGGATGGTCTGGAAATAATGCTGTCAAATCTTTGTTAAGATCAAATACTAATCCAAAACAGCCACGTGCTATGACAATTTCACTGTCTTCTTTTAGAAGTAATGCCTTAACCCCTAAATCAGAGCCATTAATTAGTTGGCAGATATCGTTTTTTGAAATTGCAATTTTAGCCATTTTCTAATGCCTCCTCAACCGTATCAAAGCTTTCAGCCGTATTAGAGATTGCCAAGCACACTTCACTACAGAACCAATCTCCATCATTGTCTACATAAACTGGATCATCTTTCTTCAATTCCATACCGCAACCAGTGCATGTGTAGTTATAGTATTTTTCTTCAGTCATTTTTTAACGCCTCTTCTGCTTCTTTAAGTGTTTCGTATTGATAGCCATTGTCGCTTATGAAACAATCTACTGAGCAATACCAAAGTGCATTGTCATCAGTTGCAAAGACTGGATCATCTTTGTGAATTTCGTTTCGGCAAAAATCACAATAGTATTTTTCTTCAGTCATCGTTTTCAACTCCCTCATCAGCTCCAATATCAATCAGTGCATCCCTCAAACACTTATATTTATCTTCGGTATAAAAGTCTGCTATACAGCTGTATTTTTCCACCTTGAATGGTGTTTCTCGTAGGTACTCAAGTGACACATCTTTTAAATATACCCATCTTCCTTTCGGTTTCTTGAATAGAATTGCTTTCCACAAAGGGATGAATTCTAGTACAAAACTATGATTTTGAGCGAAAATACTCGCAGTTTCTTTAAAATTTCGACTAATTATGTAGCCTTTGTAGCATTCACTACTTTTTCCGCTAAAAATAACCTTGCAAATACTGTGTTTTTTAGTCACGACTTTTGTTACTCCTTTTTTTCTAAATCTCTATTAACTGCAAAACGCTAAAATGATAGAAACAATCGCAAGGACTGCTGATATAATTGAGATTAAATAAATTCTTTTTTCGTTATCCATAGGAGGACACCACCTTGTCTATTTATGAAAAAATTACTGTTACTATTTCCGCTATTGCCTTAGCACTAAGTCTTTATGCTGCTATCTCTACGTACTATGAGAAACATTTAAAAGCTAAAATTTATGCTCTTTGGTTTTTCCATTTTGACAGAAGGCTAAACATAAATTTCATTTTCAGCAACATGTCTTCTAGGCCAAAAACTATTACTAAAATTTGGATGAAATATGATGATAATATTGTTGAATCTTCTTGGTATAAGGCAAGAATGTCTTCTACAAAAATAAATGGAAAAGATATTTGTACTTTTTCTGATATGGTTCCAGTTAATATCCCTTCAAGAAGCTCATGCCAAGCTATAATCTCATTTACATATTTGAAAGAATTTCCAATCCAGATGCCTGAAAAACTTACTTTTGTATTTGAAATTGATGGTTCTAAGGTAGAAAAAACTTTTAGAACTACAAAACAGCTAACAGTTAATGAAATGGCTGTTGCGGTTGAACACAATCTTTGGTCCTAATCTAGGGCTTTTTTTGTTTGTGAAGGTTTTATAATTCCATCAACATATGTCACTAATTTCTTATCTGAGCCATAGAATGTTACCTTTGTACAATTCAAGAACTTATTAATAAAGTACTGCTGACCTTTTCCAGTAACCTTAGCGGTCTTGCTGATTGATACTGAGCCGTTAGAGTGATTAATGGTTGTTTCTTTAATCTTGAACAAGCCCAAGTTCATAGACTTTTGAGTTGGCAGGTTGTAACTACTACCCTTTTTGGAAATCAAATAGCCATTCTTTCTCAACCAATCAAATAATCTGTTCTGACCAATCTCAATGCCGTTACCTCGCAAAATCTTAGCTAATTCACCGACTAAAATCGTTGAGTTTGAAGTTGCTACACTATCTGCAAACAATGCTTTAGGTTTAAGTTCAGCAATTTGAATGTCCTTTTGCTTAAGCTGGTCTGCAGCTTGTTGTAATAGATCTGCAAGGCCTGACTTATTGTTAACTACATCAAATGCCTTTTCATCGGTCATATAAGCACCGTGCTTGCGGATTGCAGGTAAGACTTCACTAGTTACCCAGTGCTTAAACTTCTTGGCTGTTGGTAACTTGCTGGAAAGAATTAAGCTGTAAAGGCCAGATTCGTTAACAATTACTGTTTTGGACTTGTAATTAGAACCAGTCCCCTGAATCAGGGTAGTGGTTTTATCTTCTTCATCAACATGATTTGCAACTGCATTTTCAGGCTTTTTATACCCAAGCACGTCAGCAACGTCTTTCCCTACGAAATACGGTTCTCCGTCAATTAATACTGTTCGTACATCTAAACCTCTAAAATTAAAAATTTGTAAATCTTTCATTTTTACCCTTTCGCTTTTCCTAGATGGTCTTTGCAAACGAAATATACTCTAAAGGTATATTGTAGACTTTAGAAATTTTCGTTAAATATTTTGCAGCAATTTTGTCAGGATTCTTTTCCCAAGATTGCAGGGTTCTAGTTGTAACCCCAATTTCTTTTGCTGCATCTACCTGTTTCCAACCTTTCCTTACTCTTAAATCAGCAAGTGTATGCTTAAGATTTTCTGGAACAGTTTGCGGTGCAATTGTCATACATCCACCTCCTTATTTCGCTTTACATGTATTACTATACACCATAAAAAGCGAATGTCAACATTGAAAATGAAAAAAATATCGTAAAAAAAGAAGCTTTTTTCGCTTTTTGTGTTGAATACAAATATATATAGTAGTAGAATTAGAACTACAAAGGAGGTGAAAAAATGATTCAGCAAAGTGAGAATAAGCCTTATTTTTTAGGGAAAAATTTAAGTTATCTGATGGGAAAACAACACGAAACTATACCTCAGCTGTCTGACGTAACTGGTGCTGCATATTCTTCAATATCTGATTGGCGCACGGGGAAAAAAGTTCCAAGAAGTGGCTATCTTGAAAAAATAGCTCAACACTATTCTGTCAATATTTCTGATTTATTATTTACAGATTTAGAAAATGGAGTTTCTACTAATGAATTCCAATCAATTAGCCCCGTTGCTAAAGCAGAGCACCAAATCCCAGTAATTGGAACAATAGCTTGTGGAGAGCCTATTCTGGCAGAACAGAATATTGAGGACTATGTCTCGCTTGTTCCTTCTGATGATGCTACCTATTTTGGGTTGAAATGTCGTGGGCATTCAATGGAACCAACCATACATGATGGTGCTATTGCAATTATTAGGCAACAGCCTACTGTTGAAGATGGAGAGATTGCTGCAGTTCTTGTTGGTGAAGATGCTAATGAAGCTACTCTTAAACGAGTTAGGCACGTCAATAATGCAATCCTTTTAGTTCCAGATAATGAGAACTTTGAGCCAATTCTAGGTACAAAAAAAGACCCAATCCGCATAGTTGGGAAAGCGGTTCGAGTCTTAGATATATTGTGATGTAGTCTTTTTTACACATCCCTGCTTGGGGGATGTTGTGTTCGTTTCAATTTAATCATATCACATTTTATATTTTTTTAAATTGCAATATTGTTTTTTGCAATTTACGTCCAAACCAATGACGTAAAACTTGAGGTATAGGAGGTTTAATTGTGAAAGTTGAAGTAAAGGTACCAGAACACACTATCATTGATGCAGATGATACTGGAGTAACCATCACTAGAAAAGGACTTAGAAACTTTGTTAATAGAGGTAAGCTAGGTTCTAATAAAATTCCTTATTGGGCAATTAGCTCAGTTGAATATCGAAAATCAACAATGTTTGGTGGAAAGATTGAATTGCATACAGTCAGCGGTCCTCAACATAATGGCGGTCTTGGTGGGATTGATCCAACTTTTGCATTTACAGCATATGGTTCATCAACTGCTGTTCCTTTTAGAAACGGGAAAAATGAAGAAATGGCCAAATTAAAAGACTTCATTCAAGAAAAAATTGAAGAAGCACATAAGCCACAACAATCTCAACCTGTTCAAAACCAAGTTGATCCAGCTGATGAATTAGTTAAGTTGAAAAAGCTTCTTGATGAAAACATCATTACTCAAGATGAATTTGACGCAAAAAAGAAGCAATTACTTGGCTTATAAGACAGAAAAAAGACCGCCTTTTGGGCGGTCTTTCCTGTCCTAACATAAACCTTAATATGGAGAAAGTCTTTAAGAAAGGACAATATTATTATGTCACAAATTATAAAAAATGAAAATGGTAATTGGGCATTTAGAGCTTTTTGGTTTGAACATTCAATTGATCCAGTGACTGGAAAAACAGTTTTAACTAGGAAATCAAAATTTCAAAGTGGATTTAATACCAAGCGTCAAGCACAAATTGCCCTTGGAGAATTTGAAAGTCGGCAGGCTCAAGGGGAAAGTGTACTAGCTAATCCTCCCTTTTTCGACTATGCAGAAGATTTTATTAAATATAATGTCGAAAATCGTGTACGACCTGCTACTTTAACTGCTTATAAAGTGGCACTCAAACGTATTGAATCCAATTTCCCTAACATCCCTATCAAGCAGATTACTAGATCAATGTTTCAATCCTTGCTTAATCAGCTGTCAATCAAATACTCTAAGTCTACTGTTAATCAAACTGCTGTAGTATTTAGCCAAATCATGAAGTTAGCCTTAGCTGATGGATTGGTTGTTCGAGATGTTACCTCTTTTGTTCAAATTCCAGAAAAAGCTCAGGATAAGCGCAAAATTGACTATCTAAGCCTTGCTGATGTAAAGACACTTGTTAGTCATATTAAAGACAATCTTAACACCACTAGAGTAGCCCCCTACTTCATATTAACAGCAATCGAAACTGGAGCTAGATTATCAGAACTTGCTGCATTAACTTGGGATGATTTGACCCCGACATCCATTACTATTACCAAGCAGCGAAATCGTGATGGTATTGTATCCAAGCCTAAAACCGAAAGCTCAGTGAGGACCGTTTCAATTACGAAAGATCTATACAACTTGCTTCAAGATTTGAAAGTCAACAAGAAAAAACTCATCTTCCAGCAACCAAATGGTATAGTTCCAGACCCATCATCGTTAAACTTTGCTCTAAAACGTTTAATGAAAGAATGTGGTATTAAACGTCACGGCTTCCACTTCCATTCATTGCGTCACACTCATGTTGCATTGCTTTTAAATGCTGGAGTCGATATTCTAACAATCAGCCAAAGACTTGGTCATAAGAATGTTTCAACTACAACTGAAATATATGCTTATCTTCTTGAAGAGAAAAAGAAGCAAGAGGAAAATAAAATCAAAAATGTTTTGCAAAATCTTTGAAAAAATGAAGCTCTATTTTGGGGCTTTATTTTTTCACAAAGTCGGAAAATTATTTTTGTTTTTTCCAAAAAACTTTTTCACGAAAATTGTGCAAAAATTGTGCAGTTTTTAAAATTTCCTATCATCTCCCATTTTTAAAAATGCTATTATATCAGGCTTTCCGAGCCTCACAACACCTCAAATTTTAATCAAATTATAATATTGATTATACGAAGTTATACCTAAGAATGCTTATATATCAATGTTCTACCCTTGTGTTTTCACAAAAATTGTGGCAACTTTGGAAATACCGCAGTTGCCAGAGCTTTTTATAGTGTTACTTAATCTAACGGTTCCATTTTCTTAGTTGAATGCAACCAGTAGTATTTTTTTATTCCCGGATTAGTCTTCATTAATTTAACAACTCTATAATAAATCTCGTATTCTAAAGTTCCTTTTTCAATGCGAAGTAAGTCACTAGCTTTTTTAAAAGATGTAAGCTTCCCATCAAAATTATGTTTATTAATAGCTATTTGTCCTTCTTGATAATCAGTATAAATACTATATACCCACTCATCTTGATTATCTTCTAGCAATTTAATGAAACTGTCAAATTTTTT
>NZ_JBLTIM010000003.1:48795-49451 GCF_055362665.1 Lactobacillus fornicalis | reverse complement strand
CCTAATAATGAATAAAAGTCACTAATTTTAGGGTCGTTATTTGAAGAAAAGACTTCAGCTCCACGATAGTTGAAAGTATAACTTTCACCACGATCATTATTTAATAAAAAGCTTTTAGCTAATCGTTGATCTTTAGCAGTCTTAGGTAATTGATTAATAAAAGTCTGAGTTTGAGCGGTGTAGTTAGTAATATTTGTGGAAGGCTGCTTAATATTATTCCAAAAGATAGTGGCAGATAAAAACATCTCTAGAATAAGAAAAGCTGCAGGAATCCAAGGATTAATTTTCTTAGTGTAGTAAAGAATTACTAAAGCAAGAGAAATTAAGGCAATTAATAAAGCTAAAAAGCAAGCAGCCGCATTAAGAAAAAGCAATTTTCTTGATCTGAAGAAATAGAAAGCTAAAAAGAATAAAAAGCAAGCAGTTGAAATCTTTAAATCAGCTTTTGAGTTGTGGTTAGCCAGTTGATAACTAGCGAAAAAGACCATAATAAAAGTAATTAAGAAAACAAAACGATAAGGGAAAAGTTGAGGTGGTTGGCTAGCATGCCAAAGAATATATAATTTGCCGTTTAACAAACCACTAGCTGTAAATAAACTAAAAAGTAAACTTGCCAGTCTTACTTTAATAGGGATTGAGCGATTAAAAAAGAAACT